>JANODD010000305.1:0-29566 GCA_031412515.1 Planctomycetia bacterium
GGTGTTGAAAAAGCCGCTGCATTCAGCGGCGATACGATGCAGTTCCCCGCTCCAGACTTTATCGTCGAAGTTCTCTCCGACTCCACTGCTCATCGCGATCGAGGAGTTAAGTATGACGATTACTCGCTGCATGCAGTTAAAGAATATTGGATCGTTGATTGTGACGAACAGACGGTCGAACAGTACCTGTTGAGCGATGGCGAAACCCAATACCGACTAGCCCGCAAGTTGGCTGAAGGTGACATTCAGTCATCTGTAGTAGCAGGTTTTCGCATTCCCGTTGCAGCTCTGTTCGATGCGCAACAAACGCTTGTCACGCTCAAGAAGTTGCTGATCGATATGTCGTGATGTTTTGGAAAAGTCGTAGCAGCTACCTTAACGCATCAGGTTCATGTTCTCTCCGAAAACTCCTCCATGAAGTAGCCTAAGCAGTCGTCGCGGATGACTTGCGAATTGGTTGTTAACATCGATGGAATTGCGGGGCGATTTAAGACTATCTCGCCATCGATGACAGATAGGAAATCGTCGGTGATGTCCTCGTCCTTCTCACTATAAACAATCAACGCGGATTCATTCCCCTGTCGCTGCTGCCCAAGAACTGTGCCGCTTGATAAAGGACGAAAATTCAGTAACGCGAGATCGTCGGGAAGAATAAGATCGGCCATTCCGCTCGATCCGCTAAAACAAAACGAGCAGCGAGGATTTACTTTGATCGTCGCCACCGTTCGCAGCAGATGATAGTCGCTCGCTTGCGGGTAATGCTCAGGCAATTCGAGCATTTGCAAGCAAGCTTCGATGAGCCTCGCAGCTCGCTCGACGCCCGATGCATCACCGACCTTTCCGCACTCGCAAGTTATTGACGGACACAGCGCTGCCATCGCAGCCGATTGAACTCCAAGCGGTCGTTGAAAATAAACGACGGTCCGTGCAAATAGTGTAGCAAGTTGCAAGGTTTGGGGATCGACGCGATTGATGCATCCGTAATGCGGATTCGTGCCGGTGTTGTTGTGCAAGTCGAGACTGACAAAGACGCCGGTTTCTTTCATGTGGTCGACAACGCTCCGCATACACTCGGAAATTGTTGAAGGCGATAGATCGGTGCCGGGCCACACGCGATTGAAGTCTAGCTGTTCCGGCAATTTTCGCAGACCTTGCTGAGCCGCTTCGGTATTGCCGATAAATAGTATTAGCTCACGCGGAAGTGTCTGGTTTGCATACTGACTCAAGGCGACTTGAACAGCCTTTAAGCCTACGTCTTCGTTTCCGTGCAACATGACCGAAATGAAAACCGGAGGACTCCGTTTTCCGGGCAGATGCACAATTGTCGGACCTTGAAAATGCTGATGCAGCTCACTAGCGGTTATTGTGAAAAACTCTGGCGGCAATTCATGGCGAATTTGAAGCATGCGATTTAGAAACTCCACTGGTGAACCGGCTCGCCGGCTTGTTGGCGGGCGAGGTATTCTCTAGCCATCAGAGCGACGTCCCCTGTGCGACGGAAGAACTCCGTCTGCCATTGCGCTCCGGTTTGACCGGTTTCTGCTCGTGACTCAATAACCTGCAGCCAGCGATCAGTTTTGGACGCGTCCACTTTCAGGTACTCAAGTCCTTGACGTGCGGCTGGTATCAACTCTTGAACAATCAGTTTGTCCACGGGCCATTTCTTACCGTCAAGCCAAGTGATATTGGCTTTCAGGCCAGAGCGAGCACTTTCATAGAAATTATTCCACGCAGTGATGAAGGGCAGTTTAGCTCGAACATCCATTGCTGGCGTACTTAAAAAATTAATCATCAAGCCATAGTAAAACGCCATCTGCGCGGCCATATCCACCACGGTTGTGCCTGCCGCCATAACGCGATGCTCAATACGCATATGAGGCCGACCATTCCGTTCAAAGCCGATGATGGGACGGTTCCAACGCCAAATGGTTCCATTATGGAGTCGGAGATGCGAGAGTTTCTTGACATCGTTACTGCATTTGATCGGCAGCAGCACTGGATAGAGGCTTTCATTCTCAAGGAACAAAGCTAACAAATCACGCGAGGCATAACCGGTTCCGAAATTGACTCGATTGACGGGTTCTTCCATCACTAGCGCTTGCTCAAACAGTGGTATTCGAGTTTCTTGCCACAACTGTTTTCCAAACAGGAAGGGTGAGTTGGCACCGATCGCTACCATGGGCGCCGACACTACTGTAGATAAATTGAAAGCGTTGGCCGCTTGAGCTTGTGGCACTTGTAAATGTAATTGCAGTGAAGTTGCGCCCGCTTCCAGCATTACATCCAAGTGTTCGCTAATAAGCGTTTCGATTCCGCTGATGTCCAATCTCACTGGCTTGCCGCGCCGCAATCGCATCGTCTGCTCGTTAAGGGCCTGGTAGCGGTAAAGTTGCGACATGTTGGCTAGCACGAGGTGCTCGTCACGCAGAGTTGGCAGGATTCCAATCGACATCACCGACAGTTCCATCGATCGAGCCGCTTCGCTGCAACGCGACCAAGTATCGACCAGCCGTTGGGTCAGTGTCTGCAAACCGTCGCCGCGCGGGGAGTTTGGTTCGACGTTAAATTCTACATTGAATTTTGACAACTCGGGGACAAGCAATGGCGATTGCATAGCGTCAAGAAGTGACTGGTTGCAAGCTGCCGGATTGCCCGAACGGTCAACCAAGCACATCTCCAACTCCAAGCCAGCCACATAGTCCGAATCGGATAAATACCGATCCGAGATCCACTCTTCAAGCAAGCTTGTCTCTTCGCGCAACGCTTGCTGAAAATGTCGAAAATCCTCTTTCTTGAATTGGGTTTCAGAAACATCTTGACCCATGTTCGTTCCTCTACGTTGGATTTCTGAGTGGATAGCTTGCGGAACTTAGCTTCTACACGCCGGACCACAGGCACGATCTTTGAAGCGGATCCAAAGTGCCGAAGCAGAAACTCGCCCGACGACGCTTCAGCGAGGGCAAGCAGGGCGGACGCGTGGACTGTACCGACATGGTTTAAGAACTGTTGGCCGGCTGGCAATTGAAGCATGTCCTCGGCTGAATTCGCAATTTCAAGACCGATGTGTCGGTTAAAAGCAAGCTCAGTGACTGACTGCATTAGGCGATTCGTCTTTCTCAAGGAAAACTGAGTGTGTTTAGATGCTAAACCAGCCTGCAAGTGCTTTCGTAACTTGTCCGCTACCCCTTGCCGGTTTGCGTCCTTTCGTGATAGTCTTGGGAAATTTTACTCGGGGAGACCCGTCCGTCAAAGACTGCAAGATCCTCAGCTGTGGGGTATGTCGCCGAGTACGAATTTTTGTCGAGCACTTGGTGATTTTCCCCTCAACGAAAAAGTTCTAGCTGTGCCACGTCGTACTGACCTGAAGAAAATACTGCTAATCGGTTCCGGCCCCATTGTAATTGGCCAAGCCTGTGAATTCGACTATTCAGGCACACAAGCCTGCAAGGCCCTCCGTGAAGAGGGTTACGAAGTTATCTTGGTTAACAGTAACCCAGCGACGATTATGACCGACCCCGCATTGGCGGATCGGACCTACATTGAGCCGCTGACTTGGGAAATCGTCGCCAAAATCATTGAGAAGGAACGTCCAGACGCACTTCTACCGACCCTGGGCGGGCAGACCGGTCTAAACGTCGCCATGGATTTGGCTCGCAATGGCGTTCTTGAGAAATTTGGCGTCGAAATGATCGGCGCGATTCCCGAAGTGATCGACAAGGCCGAAGATCGCAAGCTGTTCAAAGTTGCGATGGAAAAAATCGGCCTGGAAGTCTGTCGTGGCAAAGTCATTCGTTCGCTCGAAGAAGCTAAGCAGGTGATGGCAGAAGTGGGTTTGCCATGCGTTGTTCGGCCCAGTTTTACACTTGGCGGAAGTGGCTCTGGAATCGCGTACAATCGCGCTGACTTCGACTCGATGGTGCTCAACGGCCTCATGCTGTCGCCGATTCACGAAGTCTTGGTTGAAGAATCCATCATCGGCTGGAAAGAGTACGAGATGGAGGTGATGCGCGACATGGATGACAACGTGGTCATCATTTGCTCGATCGAGAATTTTGATCCGATGGGCGTTCACACAGGCGATTCGATCACCGTTGCCCCGGCCCAAACGCTGACCGACAAAGAGTATCAGCGGATGCGCGATGCATCGATCGCTGTGATGCGTGAAATCGGAGTTGAAACCGGTGGTTCGAATATCCAGTTTGCTATCGAACCCAAGACCGGTCGCATGATTGTGATTGAAATGAATCCGCGCGTAAGCCGCTCGAGTGCGCTGGCAAGTAAAGCGACTGGATTTCCAATTGCCAAGATTGCAGCAAAGCTCGCTATTGGTTATCGATTGTGGGAGCTGCCGAACGACATCACCCGCAAGACGAAGGCCTGTTTCGAACCGACCATTGATTACGTCGTAACTAAAATCCCTCGATTCGCCTTCGAGAAGTTCCCAGAAGCGGACACTACACTTACCACGCAAATGAAAAGCGTTGGCGAGACAATGGCTATCGGAAGGACCTTTAAAGAGTCGTTTCAAAAAGCTCTGCGAGGTTTAGAAGTCGGCGCGTTCGGTTTCGGATCAGACGCCAAAGATCTGTGGGGAACAGAGCGTCAACCCAGCGAAGAAGATATTGTTAGCAAGCTTGCTCGCCCCAATCCGGATCGTGTCTGGTACTTGCGTTATGCCCTGAAAAGTGGAATGACCATTGATCAGATCTTTAAGATCACCAACATTGATCGTTGGTTCTTGGATCACTTGGCCGAGATCGTCGAGATGGAAGATCATCTGCGCGGTATCGGATCACTGAGCGCATTGACGCCCGATACGATGCGAATGGCCAAGCAGTTTGGCTTCTCCGACCGGCAACTCGCCACGATGTTGTCCAGTGACGAAATCGAAGTCCGAAGCTGGCGCAAGTCGCAAGGCATTGTGGCGGTATTCAAATCGGTCGATACCTGTGCAGCCGAATTCGAAGCCTACACGCCTTATTACTACAGCACGTACGAAACCGAAGATGAATCGCCTGCGAAATCGCCTGATAAGAAACGAGTCATCATTCTGGGCGGTGGGCCCAATCGTATTGGACAAGGAATCGAGTTCGACTACTGTTGCTGTCACGCCAGTTTCGCCCTGCGTGAGCTGGGCATCGAATCCATCATGGTCAACAGCAACCCCGAGACCGTTAGCACGGATTACGATACCAGCGACATACTGTTTTTCGAACCGCTAACCACCGAAGATGTGTTAAACATTTGTGATCGTGTGCAACCGGATGGAGTCATTGTCCAGTTCGGCGGTCAAACCCCTTTGAATCTCGCTCGTGCGCTGGCCTCTGCCGGTGTGCCAATCATCGGTACAAGTGTCGATACGATCGAAGCTGCCGAAGATCGCGAAAAGTTCCAAGTGTTGCTGAATGAACTGGGGCTTAAGCAGCCAGGCAATGCGATCGCGCGGACTATGGCTCAAGCTCGTGTGCAGGTCCAGAAGGTCGGTTACCCAGCTTTGGTTCGGCCCAGTTTCGTGCTGGGTGGCCGCGCTATGGAAATCTGCTATGACAACGCGCAGTTTGAACGTTACGTTGCAGAAGCCTTTGTCGTCGCACAAGGTCAGCCAGTACTAATCGATAGTTTTCTTGAAGATGCCATTGAAGTCGATGTCGATGCATTGTCCGATGGAAACAATGTGGTCGTTATGGGCATCATGGAGCACATCGAAGAAGCGGGCGTTCACTCTGGCGATTCAGCGTGTGTGATACCGCCATACAGCTTGCCTGCAGAAGTGGTTCAAGAGATTCGTGAAGCAACTTGGGCGATGGCAAAACGCTTGAAGGTCATCGGCTTGATGAATGTCCAGTTCGCGGTGAAGTCTGAGAATGACAAGATGGTTGTCTATGTCTTGGAAGTCAATCCGCGTGCCAGCCGCACAGTGCCATTCGTTGCTAAGGCGACCGGCGTGCATGTTGCCAAGTTGGCCGCTAAAGTGATGACGGGCGTGACGCTTCCTGAACTGGGAATCACAAGCGAACCGATTCCGGCTCGGGTATCGATCAAGGAAAGTGTCTTCCCGTTTCGCAAGTTTGTCGGGGTCGATATTGTGCTCGGTCCAGAGATGCGCAGCACGGGCGAAGTGATGGGAGTCAGCGATAGTTTTTCATTGGCTTTCGCCAAGAGCCAATTGGCCGCCGGTGTTGTTTTGCCAACAGCGGGCAACGTTTTTGTAAGTATTAACTCGCGTCAAAAGAACGGCATTACAGATATTGCACGTCGATTACATGACATGGGTTTCACCCTGCTTGCGACTCCTGGAACGGGCGATGTGATCGCTGAATCTGGAATACCTGTCAAACGTGTTCAAAAGATCGGTCATGGCAATCCGAACATCATCGACTACATGAAGAACGAAGATGTGTCGTTGATCATCAACACGCCAAGCGGCAAAGGTGCGAGGACGGATGAAGGTCGTATCCGAGCCATGGCGGTTCAGATAGGCGTGCCCTGTATCACGACGCTAGCAGCAGCAACGGCGGCGGTAAAAGCGATGGAAGCTTTGTTGACTGAGGAGTTGACTGTCGAGCCCTTGCAGGATCGGTTTTAACTGTCGGACCGCGGACCTCCCGTCCGCTTGCGGTACAAAGAGACTTATGAGTGCAGGGACACAACTTGATTTTCGGTGGCACGCCCTAAGGCTGGGCTGTTAAAAAACTGGTATTGTGGCGTTTGGAGCATGCGCAAGTTTTGTTCCGGAGTCTAGAGTGGTTTCCAAGTAGGTTGCGAAAAAGGTTTCCGCTGGCTTCATGCCAGCGGAACCACAATTGGCAGCTACACATGCAACGGAACGTTCGTCGCTCTCCGCCCGGTTTATCCGGGCGGAAGCAACGTTATTGAGCGTGTCAGCCTTCACGGGCTTCCGCTGGCACAAGGCCAACGGAGAGCTCGACACGAGCGGCGTTTCAATGTAGCTGCCAATTGACGCCTCCGCCCGGCCGAGCAGGACGGAAGGCGATTCGGACTCCCTATCTGCGGAACTAAGACGGACCGCAAAAACGCAGGTCAATGCCGAATTCTTAACAGCCCAGCCTCAGGGCGTGCCACCCAAACCGCGGTCCCGAAAGGCTGTAACTTGGCTTTGTTGGTGACTCGCGATGCAATGACATAAGTATTTCTGCACGGCGTTCTCGCGCCATTTGTGAACATTCTCTCATTGCGTGACTGCTTGTAAGTCACTTCTAACCAGTCATTCTCGCAGTATTCTAGCGAATGATCATCTCAACCAAGCGGCGCGTTCTGGCAAGCCGTCAACGCTTCCTTAATGCACTTAAATGAACAGGTATATGCTTGCCAAATCTCAACTGAGCATTGTTTTGCTTAACAATGCGATCAGTGTTCGCCGATGACGACGATGGACCCTCTAAACAACCGCTTGAAACGAGAAGCTCAATGGCGAAGAATCCATCAGCCTGGAACCCAATGCGACTATTGTCGTGGCTTAAACGCTCTCGCGAAACGCACAATCAACGGGAATACAGACGCAATAGAGCGAAACGAATATCGCCATTCGAGTCGCTGGAAGATCGCGCGATGATGGCGGTGATTGTGACCGCAGACACGACCAGTATCCTACCTGATGTAGCGGCAATCATCATTCAGGGATCGGGCTTTGACCCCATCGTCTCAAATGTCACCGTGACATTCGACGATGGAGCGACTGGTATCGTTACCGCCGCGACGGATACTCAATTGACCGTTGAATTCGTTACACCTCCAACGGCCGCCGGTCCTTTGAAAGCCACCGTTACGACAACCACTGAAAATAGTGGCGCATTGGTGCAAGTTGCGACCGTCATACCCAAAGTGACCTTGAATACTGCAATTTTAGCGGCGGACGCAACGACGATCACCATCAATGGTTCAGGCTTTTCAACGACGGCGCTGAGCAACACGGTTGCATTTAATAACGATGCGATTGGTGTCGTCACTGCCGCAACTTCGCAAAGTTTGACGGTTACATTATCGGTAGGTCCGACCACAGCGGGCTTACTCACTGCCATTGTCACAACCAATGGAGTAGCGAGCGGATCAGCGGTACAAGTTGCGAAAGTAATACCTGTTATCACCTCCAGTTCGACTAGTCTCAATGCCGGCGCTGCCACACTCACGATCAACGGATTCGGTTTCGATCCGGACGAAACGAAAAACACAGTTGATTTTGATGGGGACACGCTTGGAACGGTAACTGCCGCAACTGCAACTACACTGACTGTGACGTTCAATACTGCGCCTAATAGCGCGGGGGACCTGGTGGCATTAGTCACCACGGGCTTAATTTCAGCTACTGGGTCGGTAAAAGTTGCAACGGTTGTACCAGTCATTACCAGCAGCACTGCGGACCTGGCCGCCAATGCGTCAACGGTAACCATCAATGGATTTGGATTTGGATCGACGGCCGGTAGTAATACAGTTGTATTCAATAACGGAGCCGCCGGAACAGTCATTTCCGCAACACCAAACGTCCTAAACATTTCGCTGACTACGAAACCGACTGCAGCTGGTGTTTTAAGAGCTACGGTGACTTCGAATACTGTGGCGAGCGCGTCATTGATCCAAGTAGCTACGGTGATTCCCGTTGTTACGCGACGAACGCTGAGCGTAAGTGCCAATGCAGCAACGATGACAATTACGGGTTTTGGCTTCGACACAACGATTGGCAACAACTCGGTGGTCTTAGACCGTGGAGCGGTTGGAACGATCGCCGCAGCGTCCGCAACGTCGCTCACCGTGACACTTACCACGGCGCCAACTTCCGCAGGTGCGATTACTGCCGTCGTCACAACGAACAGTGCGGTGAGCGGTACAGCCGTTCAAGTTGCCAACATAGCACCAGTACTTACAAGCAGTACGACCAGCCTAGCAGCCAATGCGACCACAATGACTATCGCTGGATTTGGATTTAGCACAACAGCAGCAAGCAACACGATCCAGTTCAACAACGGAGCAGTGGGCAACGTGACCACTGCAACGGCCACTTTATTGACGGTTGCGATCACAACAGCCCCAACGTCCGCTGGCAGTTTGACAGCCGTGGTTACAACCAACAGTGTGATCAGTGGCACTGCAGTTCAAGTTGCCACGGTCGCGCCGGTAGTGACTGCCAGTACGACAAGCCGCGGCGCAAATTCAACCACCGTGGTCATCAACGGATTTGGCTTTAGCACGGTTGTTGGCAACAATACAGTTACTTTCGATAATGGTGCAGTGGGCACTGTAACTTCTGCCAGTGCAACGTCTTTAACGGTTACCTTCTCGACTCGGCCTACTTCAGCCGGCGTACTTACAGCCACCGTCACAACCAACAGTGTTGCTGGCACTGCAACCCAGGTTGCGACTATCACTCCCGTGGTGACGAGCAGAACCACTAGCTTTGCGGCTAATGCAACCGTATTAACGATCACCGGATTTGGATTTGACCCCGTCACGACTAACAACACTGTTGTACTAGGCAACGGAGCAGTTGGAACGGTCGCCACGGCGTCTTCCACGACGTTAACCGTTACGTTAACGACTGGCCCAACGGCAGCGGGTAGCATCACCGCCGTTGTTACTTCGAATTCATTGTCCAGTGGCAGTGCAGTTCAAGTCGCTTCAGTACGCCCGGTGGTTACCAGCGCAGTCGCGAATCTTGCAGCTGATGCGGCTACAGTCGTCATCGCAGGCTTTGGATTTGACGCGACGCCTGGCAGCAACCTTGTAACCTTCAACAATGGAGCCGTTGGGGCAGTCACTACCGCAACCGCAACCTCTATTACTGTGACCTTTTCAACCAAGCCAACGTCCGCCGGTTCGCTTACTGCCGTGGTTAATACCAATACCATTTCCAGCGGTGCGGCGGTTCAGGTCGCTACCATCATTCCAGTCGTTACCAGTAGCACGACTAACTTGAATGCTAACGCAAGCACGATCACAATCCAAGGATTCGGTTTCGATACGACCGCCGGCGACAACGTAGTCACCTTCAACAAAGGGGCTGCGGGAAGTGTGATTTCTGCGACTCCCACATCACTGACAGTTCGCTTTACCACCAACCCGACCTCTGCCGGTTCACTTACCGCTTCGGTCGCAACCGACACTCTCAGCAGCGGCGCACTGGTCCAAGTAGCCACCGTTATTCCTGTCGTTTCGAATGGCTCGTCGAGCCTCCTGGCAGCCGACGCCGCCAGTGTCACGATTCGTGGGTTTGGTTTCGATGGCACCACCGCCAGCAACAACACGGTCATATTCGTTGGCGGAGCCATTGGAACCGTATCGTCGGCAACTGCAACCACGCTAGTCGTGAATCTTACCACCAAGCCCACGACTGCTGGACTTCTGACCGCGACCGTTACAACAAACTCGCAGAGTAGTGGAACCGCAGTTGCCGTCGCAAAGGTCACGCCAGTCGTCACTTTAAATGCAGGAGCTGTCCAGTCTGCCAGCGCGTCGACAATTCAAATTGTAGGCCTTGGATTTGATACAACTGCTGGGAACAATACGGTTGTGTTCGACTCAGGCGCGATCGGTACAGTCACTACTGCAACCGCCAGTCTGTTGACCGTTACCTTCTCAACCAAACCCACTGCGGGCGATCTAAAGGCGGTTGTGCTCACCAATTCCGTGAGCAATGGAGCTGCCGTAAAAATTGCAACGGTCAAACCATCAGTGACATCCAGTACGACTAGTCTCGCGGCCGATGCCATTCGAGTTACGATTAGTGGTCTCGGCTTCGATACAACGGCCAGCAACAACACGGTAGTCTTTACAAATGGTGCCGTTGGAACGGTAACCGCCGCGACGCCTACGTTACTCACGGTAACTTTTTCAACGAAGCCAACTTCAGCTGGCATCTTGTCGGCTATTGTTACCACCAACGGCGTTAGCAGTGGAGCGACAACGCAGGTTGCTTCCGTTGTCCCAGTTGTCACCAGTACAACAACCAGCCTGTCTCCAAGCTCGACCACTGTGACGATCACCGGCGTGGGCTTTGATGCGACGCAAGCCAATAACTTGGTCGAATTCAACAACGGTGCCATCGGAACAGTAACAGCGGCCTCTGCTACGTCCTTGACGGTAACTTTTGCCAAGAAACCCCGATCAGCAGGCAGTTTGACCGCCATTGTTACTTCGAACGGCGTGAGCAGTGGTACCGCACTCCAGATAGCAAAAGTGACACCACTGGTGCTTGCAAACGCCGGCAACCGTTTACGAGCTGACGCAACAACATTCACGATTAATGGACTTGGCTTTGATCTGACGGCTGCCAGCAATACGATCGTATTCAGCAACGGCGCAGTCGGCAGTGTAACCTCCGCCACCGCCAACGCGTTAACGGTCCTGTTGTCTAAAGGCCCCAACGCTGCGGGCAACTTGACGGCAATCGTAACAACCAACACGGTGAGCAGCGGCGCCGCAGTTCAAGTGGCATTCTTCGCGCCTGTAGTGACGAGCAGCGTCGCTGACCTCGCGGCCGATGCCACCACCATCAGTATTAGCGGCACAGGTTTTGATAAAACGGCAAGTAACAACACGGTCGTTTTTGATAACGGTGCAGTTGGCACAGTAACCACAGCGACTACGACATCATTAACGGTAACCCTGACAACGACGCCTACGACCGCCGATGACCTCAACGTGGTTGTAACCACCAACGGAGTGAGCAGCGGAGCGCCGGTGCAAGTAGCAACAGTAACGCCAGTCGTGACCGAAGCCACAACAAATGTGCCCGCTAACTCAGCTTCCGTCATTATCCACGGCTTCGGGTTTAGCTCGACGAACAGCGAAAACACGGTTGTGCTCACCGGCGGTGCCATAGGCACGGTCACGTCAGCATCACCGACTCAGCTAACCGTGACCTTCTCACAAAAGCCCACCGATGTTGGAAGTATGACGGCCGTTGTCACAACCAGATCGCAGAGCAGTGGTACAGCAGTTGAAGTAGCCGATGTAAGTCCAGTCGTGACCATCAACTCGGACAGTCTCAATGCAGATGCCAGCAGCATTACCATTTATGGATTTGGTTTCGATACGACCTTTGCTAACAACACCGTGGTGCTAAATCGAGGTGCGATCGGTTCCGTCACAGCTGCAACAAGTAATACGCTGACGGTTAGTCTTACCACTAAACCCGCTGATGCAGGCAGCTTGACGGCGGTCGTAACCACCAACGATATCAGCAGCGGTGCGCCCGTTCAAGTTGCTCTTGTAAAACCGGTCGTTACGTCAAGCACTGCTGATTTAGCGGCGGATGCAGCTACGCTTGTTATCCATGGCTTCGGTTTCAGCACAACGCTGGCGAGCAACACCGTCGCGTTCGACAACGGAGCCACTGGCACAGTGACGGCTGCGACCAACACCGCCATCACCGTTACGTTCACGGTCAATCCAACTTCAGCCGATAGCCTCTCTGCCACCGTTACGTCGAACAGCCAAAGCAGCCTACCCGACGTCCAAGTTGCAACAGTCATACCTGTTATTACAAGTACGACAACCGATCTTGCAGCTGATTCAGCAACAATGACTATCAATGGGAGTGGCTTTGATGCAACACCGACTCGAAACACCATCGTTTTCAATAATGGCGCCGCCGGTGTCGTCACTGCAGCCTCTCCAACGGCTCTCACGGTCAGCTTCACAACCAAACCACAAACCGGTGGAAGCCTAACGGCGATCGTAACATCAAATGGTATTAGCAGTGGAAGTACCGCGGTTCAAATCGCCAAAGTGGTGCCAGTTGTCGTTACGAATTCCTCTCTCAAGCTGAACGCCGACACCACAACGCTTACCATCAACGGCATCGGATTTGATTTAACCGCGGCCCACAATCTCGTTACTTTTAACAACGGAGCAGTTGGGACGGTAAGTGCGTCTACGGCAACGACGTTGACCGTTAGCCTTTCAACCAAGCCGACCGCCGCTGGCGGCTTGACCGCAGTCGTCACGACCAATTCCGCTAGCAGTGGTTCTCCGACTCAAATCGCAACGGTTGCGCCAGTAATCACATCGGCTACCACAGATCTTGCGGCTAACGCGACCACCGTGCTCATCTACGGTTTCGGCTTTGATACGACTGCTGCGAATAATTCTCTTGTGTTCAGCAACGGAGCCGTGGGAACAATTACCGCTGCCAATGCCACAACGTTGCTCGTGACATTCTCGACCAAACCTACGTCCGTTGGCAACTTAACAGCGGTTGTCACTACAAACAGCATTGCCAGTGGCGCCGATGTCCAAGTTGCGACAGTCAAGCCTGTCGTAACGAGCAGCACTGCAGGTATGGCCATCAACGCCGCGACGCTGACCATCAATGGCTTTGGATTCGATACGACACCTTCTCGAAACAACGTCGCTTTCAATAACGGCGCAATCGGCACGGTGACGAGCGCTACTTCCACTGCGTTGACCGTGACCTTCGCCGTTAAACCGACTTCGCTTGGAAACTTGACTGCAGTAGTGACCACAAATGCATTCTCAAGCGGCACCGCCTTGCAGGTCGCTACGGTAACGGGAGGCATAACCAGCAGCTCTGCTAGTCGAGCTGGAGACGAGACTAATTTAACGATCAACGGGTATGGGTTTGATATCACGGCGGCGAACAACACCGTGACGTTCAGCAGTGGCGCAGTGGGAACGGTGACCTCAGCGACCACCAACGCGCTCACCGTTACATTTTCGACCAAGCCCACCGCGGGCAGCTTGACTGCTACGGTGAACGTCAACGCAGTGAACATCGGCACCGCAGTCTCGGTAGCCACCGTCAAGCCCGTTGTCACCAGCGGTGTGACGAGCCTGGCCGCCAACGCAACAACGGTTACGATTACTGGAGTTGGCTTCTCAACGACTCCCGCCAACAACACCGTCGTCTTTAATAATAGCGCAGTCGGAGTGGTAACCGCTTCTACTGCAACAACATTGACTGTGACCCTGTCCACCAAGCCGACGCGCGCAGGTTCGTTAACTGCAATCGTAACGACGAACTCCGTAAGTAGTGGTTCAGCGGTACAAGTAGCCGAAGTGAAACCTGTCGTCACCGCAATTACAACTGAGGTTGCTTTGACCGCAGCAACGGTTTCGATCAGCGGTTTAGGCTTTGATTCAACCCCCGGCAACAACACGGTCGTCTTCAGTAATGGAGCTACGGGAAATGTCACTAGCGCAACGGCAATCTTATTGACCGTTACCATCACAAGTGCCCCGACCGCCGGCAGCTTAACAGCAATCGTTACTTCCAACGGCGTTTCAGGCGGCACGGCCGTCCAAGTGGCGACCGTAAAGCCCGCTGTAACGACAGCGACAACCACCCTGGCCGCCAACTTAACTACTCTTATCATTGCCGGCTCGGGATTTGACACCACCACAGCCAATAACACGGTTACGTTTACGAATGGAGCGGTGGGAACCGTTGCCGATGCGACGCCAAATGCTTTGACAGTTACCATCAGCACCAAGCCAATCGCTGGATCTCTCAATGCCACCGTGACAACCAATGGCATCGTGGGAACGTCGACTCAAGTAGCAACCATCAAGCCCGTTGTGACCACTAGCACAAGCAATTTCTCGCTTAATGGAACAAGTTTGGTCATCAATGGTTTTGGATTTAGTCCAATAATTACGAGCGATACAGTGACGTTCACCGGTGTTCCCGTTGGACGAGTCACCGCAGCTTCGACAACTTCTCTCACAGTTCTGCTTACAAAAAGTCCGACTGCGGTAGGAACCCTGACCGGCTCAGTCACTGTTAACGGTATCTCCAGCGGAACTGCGGTCCAGCTTGCCCAAGTAGTTGCCACCTCAACTGCGCCCACCGTCACCGCGATCACGTCGAGCATTTCCGCCAATGCTGCAACCATCACCGTCACGGGTACTGGATTCAGCACAACGCCGGGGCAAAATGCAGTGACGTTCAATAACGGAGCTGTGGGAGCGGTCACCGCATCGACCGCCACGTCGCTGACCGTCACGATGAGCACCAAGCCCAAAGCAGGTAGCTTAACTGCGATCGTTGCAACCAATGGCGTTGCGAGCGGAACTGCCGTTCAAGTGGCTACGGTGAATCCAGTCGTTACCAGCGCAGTGGCGGATCTCTCGCCTCGGGCTCTGACGATGACAATCACCGGCTTCGGCTTTGATACGACGGCCGCTAATAACACGGTCAGCTTCAGCCGTGGAGCTGGTACGGTCACCGCCGCCACCGCCACGACACTGACTGTCAAGCTAACGAGCCCGCCAACGGCCTCAGGCAGTTTGACAGCAGTCGTCACATCGAACACTCGCACAAGCGGTTCGGCCGTCCAAGTCGCTCGCGTCCTACCCGCAGTGACGGTCAGCGCTACGGCCCTTTCGCCTACTGCAACGACGGTTGTTATCAGCGGAATGGCATTCGACCCAGTCGCCGCAAACAACTCGGTCACCCTCAGTAGCGGAGCAGTTGGCTCTGTGAGCGCAGCAACAGCCAATTCGCTGACCATGACGTTTAGTACAGGACCTAAAGCAGGCAACTTGACGGCCGTGGTCACCAGCAATTCCATTAGCAGCGGTGCCGCAATCCAAATCGCGACCGTTGTACCTACCATCACTGCGGCAACAACCACTGTGTCCGCAAGTGCCGCTACAGTAACGATCACTGGAACAGGTTTCGACACCACGTTTGCTAACAACACAGTCACGTTTAATAACGGAGCCGTCGGTGCAGTGACAGCAGCAACCGCGACCACGTTGACCGTTACCATGTCTGCCAAACCGATGGCCGGCAACTTGACCGCGATCGTCACCACCAATGGAGTTTCCAGCGGTGCAGCTGTTCAAATCGCCAGAGTCATCCCAGTCATCACAAGCAGTACTTCGAATCTTGCTGCGAGTAGTCCAACAGTTGTCATCAATGGATTTGGATTCTCACTTTTGCCTAAAGATTTCACGGTTACCTTCAACAACGGTGCAGTGGGTACGGTGACCTCAGCCTCCTCGACATCTCTTACTGTTTCGTTCAAGACCAAACCGGTTAGCGCCGGCAGCTTGACCGCGACTGTCTCGGTGAAAGGCGTTGCTAATGCTTCAGCAGTCCAAATCGCCACGGTCATTCCAGTGGTAACTTCGAGCACTGCCATACAAGAAGTCACCGCAAACTCATTTATCCTTCGTGGATTCGGGTTTAGTACCACTCTCGTCAATAACACGATCGTGCTGAGCAACGGGGCGACTGCAACTGTTACCTCGGCCACCGCAACATCGCTTACAGTGACCTTTGGAACTAAGCCAACCTCAATCGGCAACCTGACGGCTGTCGTGACTAGCAACTCGGTAAGCAGTGGCGATGCAGTTCAGGTCGCTAGCGTCAGGCCGACAGTGACAGTAAGTAATACAGTTCTTGCGCTGAATCCCACAACGATTACCATCGCTGGCGCGGGCTTTGATGCAACAGCTGCAAATAACATCGTAACGCTTAGCAATGGGGCGGTGGGTACCGTGATCGCCGCCAGCACGACCTCGCTAACTGTTCTACTAACAAGCCGACCATCGGCTGGCCTTTTGACCGCCATTGTCACCGTCAATAGCGTTTCCAGTGGCAATCCAATTCGTGTTGCAACTATCGCGCCAATCGTAACTCCAAATGCTACGACCATGGGCGCGAACGTGTCTACCGTTACCATCAGCGGCTTTGGGTTTAGTACGACGCTCGCCGAAAATACGGTCAGCTTCAATAATGGCGCGATAGGAGTGGTGACGGCCGCGACGACCACTTCGCTGACCGTCAACCTTACGACCAAGCCCACAACGCTTGGCAGCTTGCAAGCTGTAGTGACAACCAATGGTGCAACAAGCGGTGCCTCGCTTCAAGTAGCAAACGTCCTTCCGGTAGTCACTTCCAACACTACCAACCTTGCGCGCACTGCATCCACTGTGGTCATCACAGGATTCGGCTTTAGCACCGTACTTGCCAATAATACTGTAGTCTTCAATAACGGAGCCGTGGGAACTGTTACTAGAGCCTCTGCAACGTCGCTCACCGTGACATTCTCGACAAAACCCGTCAGTACCGGCAGCTTAACCGCGATCATCACCTCCGGCGGCGTTGCCAGCGGCACTGCCATACAAGTCGCCACAATGACGTAGGATGGGACTCCCGTCCCGTCCGCTCAGTCTTCATTTTATCTTCATTTTCAATGCTTATCATTCACATTAACTCCCATACCTCACATTCCTAGGTAGTTCTTTATGAGGGTAAATGAATTCCATAGTTACTAGGTTATCTGAAAACTAAGAAACAACGGACGGGACAAATGGTTCCATCCTACGAAATCCTGAAAATCCAATTGCCCGCTGCTATTTGACCTAGCGAATCACCAAGCTTTTCGCAAAGATATGCGGTTCGTAGCTTCGGACCAATGTCCTGAGCGTGCAGGAAGGGACAATGTTTCCCATCCTACGGGCGAAATTCAGAGAGTAACGCTCGTAGATTTGTTGAACCTGGAGTGAGTGCGATGAGCCAAAAGTTGATGGAACTGGTCGAAAAAAGTTCCTTAAAAGCCGAGCCACCAAAATTCGACATTGGTGACACTGTTGACGTGCACACAAAGATCCTTGAAGGCACAAAAGAACGCATTCAGATTTTTTCCGGCGTCGTAATCGCTCGCAGCGGTAGTGGAACACGATCGATGTTCGTTGTCCGCCGCATTGTGGCTGGTGAAGGCGTCGAGCGCAAGTTCCCACTACACTCGCCTAAGATCGACAAGGTCGAAGTCAAGCGTCGCAGCGTCGTACGTCGCGCCAAGCTGTACTTCCTTCGCGATCGCAGTGGCAAAGCAACACGACTCACCGAACGCCGCGTATAACCATAGCTCAGGCTTCCTGCCTGGTATTTACGTAGCCTAGGCTTCCAGCCTGGGTATTAACGCACCTAGGCTTCCAGCCTGGGTATTAACGTAGCCTAGGTTACAGCCTGGGAGGGAGTGCATGTAGCCCTATTAGGAAGCACACCCTTCTCCAAGCCTGAGAACTCATAATGTTCGAACGGTGCAAGCAATGGATCGGTCGTTGGATTACAACCAGCGACCGTTTTTCATTGGGCCCCGCAGGCGAAAAAGCAGCCGCTGACTACTTAAAAAAACTCGGTTATCGCATTTTGGCTCGCGGTCACCGTCAGCGCCTTGGCGAGATCGACTTAATTGCACTCGATGGCAACTGGATCGTATTCGTAGAAGTCAAAACGTGGGCTTCCAATCAAGGTGGCGATCCCTCGCAAGCGGTGGATGCCCGCAAGCAAGAAAAACTTACCCGAGCGGCTTTGATCTACCTCAAGCGTCGCGGCTTACTTGATCAACCGGCTCGCTTTGATGTCGTTTCCATCGTTTGGCCTGGCTCGGACAATGGTGTAAAATTAAAACCAACGGTCCGGCATTTCAAGAACGCATTCGATGCGATCGGTAATGGGCAAATGTACCGCTAGTCCGCGTGCAACAACGAGCAAGCTGTGATACCGACCAACTTAGTCGAGAGTCTCGCGATCGAGAACATCGCCAAACCGCCCGCAGTGGTCTTACTCAGCGGCGGGCTGGATTCTGCAACCGTTCTGGCGATAGCGCAGCGCGATGATTATGCAATCTACGCAATCAGTTTCCGTTATGGTCAGCGTCACAAAGTTGAACTGCAGCGGGCGACCGAGTTAGCTTCTAAGGCTCGGGTTGCGGGGCACGTCACCATCGATATCGATCTCACGAAGTTCGGCGGATCGGCGCTTACGAGCGACATCGCTGTTCCCAAGCATGATTCAGCTGACCAGATCGGCACGGAGATTCCGGTAACCTACGTGCCTGCTCGCAACACGGTATTTCTGTCTCTCGCGCTGGCATACGCTGAGAGCGTTGGCTCATCGGATATTTTTCTTGGCGTCAATGCGCTCGATTACAGTGGCTATCCCGATTGCCGTCCTGAATACATCGCTGCCTTTGAACAACTCGCTAATCTCGCAACCAAAGCGGCCGTAGAAGGTACGCAGCGGCTCAAGATCCACACGCCGCTTATTGAAATGACCAAGGCGCAGATCATTGAAATGGGCTTGCGCTTGGGTGTTGACTACGCCCGAACTTCTAGCTGCTACGATCCATCGTCTGACGGCAAGCCCTGTCAGCGCTGCGATTCGTGCTTGCTGCGCATGCGAGGCTTCGAGCAAAATGGGCTCACCGATCCCGCGATATAACTAACGCCTTTTGATGTCGCGCATATTGATTTGTGTGCCACTGGCTTGCCCCACAAAGTCCTGATTTATATTGGACTCCACTGGGCAAGGCCAGTGAAACGAAGTAGGTGACTCTAACCGCCGTTACCGGTGCCAACGCTAACTCACTGGCCGTGAAAGTTGTCGAAGTTTGGACGCAAGTGAAATCCCAATCATTCAAATACATGCGTCACCGCGGTAGCTGACTTCTGTTTGGTAAAAGCGCCGCTAAGTGCGATGTTGATTACTTCGGCGACCATTATTCAGAGCGCCTGGGCGTTGGAATGACTTAGTTAATTCGAACTGAGACGCTTCGTTACACTGGCCTTTCCCAATCGCATCCGGATTCCCGGATGCGATTGAAAAAGCCAGTGGCACACGAAATCGAAGTGCGCAACATCAAAACTAGCGCCTAAGGCTCAGGGAAATCATTGAAAATGCAGTTTCTATTAACTATCCAGCACTAATTTCTTTTGCTGTTCCGACACAAAATGCACACTTTCTGGCGGTCGGTGGGTTCTCGACTTGGCTGAATTTGTGATAATTCTGCGAACGCCGTGAAATTTGCCCGGTTACTTTGAGAATTCCTAGGAGCTAGAAACTGATGACTACCCAGCTTGAAGCTGCCCGTGCTGGTGATGTAACCGCTGAAATGAATTTCGTTGCCGAGCGTGAACAACTGCCGGTCGAGACGATTCGCGCCGAAGTCGCCGCTGGCCGGATGGTAATTCCAGCCAACACGGTCCACTTGAAGGGTAACCTTGAACCGATGGCAATTGGTATCGCTGCCAAATGCAAAATCAATGCGAACATCGGCAACAGCGCTGTAACGAGCAACTTGGCTGAGGAATTAGAAAAGCTTCACACTGCCGTTCACTATGGCGCCGATACCGTCATGGACTTGTCGACCGGAAAAGACATCGACGGTATCCGCAAAGAGATCATCGCCAAGTCGCCGGTGCCGATCGGAACAGTGCCGATCTACCAGATGCTCGAAGAACTCGGCGGTAACATTGAAGACATGCGTCCGCAGCACTTCCTCGACATGGTTGAACATCAAGCCAAGCAGGGTGTCGATTACATGACGATTCACGTCGGCGTGTTGATGGAGCACCTGCACATGACCGTCAATCGCGTCACTGGCATCGTCAGTCGCGGTGGTTCGCTGATCGCTAAGTGGATGATGGCTCATCGCAAGCAGAACCCGCTGTACGAGAGCTTTGATGACTTGTGCGACATCATGAAGCAATACGATGTGACCTGGAGTCTCGGTGACGGCTTGCGTCCCGGTTCGATTGCTGACGCCAGCGATGCAGCTCAGTTCGCGGAGCTCGATGTGCTCGGTCGTTGCGTCACCCGTTCGCTCGAGAAGGGGACACAGTGTATGGTCGAGGGTCCTGGGCATATTCCGATGCACCAGATCGACATGAACATCAAGAAGCAGATTGAAGTTTGCCATGGTGCCCCCTTCTATGTTCTTGGGCCCTTGGTTACCGACATTGCTCCTGGATACGATCACATCACCAGTGCCATCGGCGCCGCGTTGGCTGGCTGGAGCGGAGCAGCCATGTTGTGTTATGTGACTCCGAAGGAGCATCTCGGTTTGCCGAATCGCGAAGACGTCAAGCAAGGTGTGATCGCCTACAAGATCGCCGCCCACGCCGCCGACTTGGCCCGCGGCCGCCCTGGCGCTCAAGACCGCGATGACGCGCTCAGCAAAGCCCGCTTTGCCTTCGACTGGAACGAACAATTTCGTCTATCGCTCGACCCTGATACTGCTCGCGCCTACCACGACGAAACCCTGCCGCAGGACACGTTTAAGTCGGCGCATTTCTGCAGTATGTGCGGACCCAAGTACTGTTCGATGCGTATCACTGAAGACATCCGCAAGATGGCCGATGCTCAGCAGTTGGTGACGATTAGTACTGACGATGCACAGTAATCTTCTCAGCTCGTCACAGTCACAATTCGATAACTCCGTGTGCCACTGGCTATGCCAGTGCAAACGGAGTTGTTGTCGTAGTTTGAAAAACCTTCGTTCCAATGACAACACACTCTGAATCAAAAACGGACCGAAGTTATAATCGCATCCAAAACGGCGATCTGCTCTAATACTCAAATGCTTAGCGTGAACACCGAATTCGTCGGCTCACCGTTGAGGCGATCGCAATTTAACCAAGTAAGCGGTGCTTTCCACTTCGGTAAGATTCGCTGCATGCAACGAATTCTATGGCACGACCATGGGGCGGTTTACGGCTACCGCTCCGTTCGCACTGGCATAGTCTCCTTGTAAATTTCATCACGAATCTCGCGAAAAACAGTATACGCACCGCATAGTCGGAGCTGCTGCTCTTTGGATAATCTAACGTAATAATCGCGCAAAGAAGAGTTTCCGGGGATTCTTCCTACCGCTTTGTTGAATTCTTCCAACTGCTGACGATCCAATGAGTTCTCGGCATCTGTCATAGCTTGAATGAACTCCGCTTCGGACGATTGATGTTTGGTGTCCCGCGTGGTTGTCAATATGATGGTTCGGGCCTTTTCAAAGCGAACCTTTTGCGAATCGTTGAGTCGAAGATAGTCGGAAAGCATGCGTACGGCACCAACACTCACCCTTGACTTCCCAATGAGGTAGCGGTTGAAAGCGACGTATTCGCGAGGCGGAAATACCTCGGAAAGTGCATCATTAAAAGCCCGCTCTGATTCAAGCTCCGATGCGGCAAATGATTGCTTTAAGCGTCGCAACTCGTCGTTGTTGCGGTCGTCGCGAACGCGATCCTGCGAAGCCTTGACGATTCCGACGGGGCGACAGAGATCCGAGAAGCGTGGAGCGACGAGCTTCGAAATCGGATCGCGGATGTGGATAGCGGACGCGTAAAAACGATACCGTCGTCTCATGCTTGGAAGATGATTGATGCTGCTAACTAGGACCAATCTTCGATTCTCAAGCCGGCAACACGAGCGAATTCTGAAACGTTGCTCGTCACGAGTGTAAAACTGTGCCTTAGGCAAATAGCTGCGATCTGAAGATCGTAAGGACCAATGACTTGTCCTTTGAGTTCAAGGTCATGTCGAAGAGTAGCGTATTGAGCCGCATCGACGTCATCAAAAGAGACGCACTGAAATGGTTCAAGCAATGTTGTCACCATGGCAACACGCTGATTACGATTACCGTATTTTTCAGCTCCGTGCAGAAGCTCGGAGAGAACAATCGAGCAAGTGACGACATCGCTCGGTGAATAATTGGCAAGACGAGCTTGAATCTTGCTCCCCGGTTTCTTCAAGTACAAAAATCCAAGCGTTCGTATCGAGGAGGTATCGCATCACCATTTGCCTCTGTCCGGGAGCGTGCCTTGGTTCGGACGCTCAAAGGTCTCGCGTTCGAAGACACCGGCAGTTTGTTGAAAATATCCCTCTGGCCATTCATTCTTCTTCTCAACTAACCTGGGCTCGAACTCAACCTCCGAATTCTCCGGAAGATCAACAGATTCAACTGGGCGAAAAACACCATTTTCGAAAACAGCGTGAATTGTTTTGTTCATCGTTCGGACATCTCCACTCATTAAGACTGCTCGTTGGTCGCAAGGCTTTGGGCGCACCTCCATCATAATCGTATCCGTTTCCAGTTTCGAGATTAGCGATTACAACAGACTCAGTTCGGAATTCTCGGCACCGGCGAATTCATTGGGCTCGACGGGACTATGGGCATCCGAGTCGTCGAAAAGAAGCACTACTATGATTTCACCTATTCACTCGACTAGGCTGCAATCATACAAACAAGTCGTTGACGCTTAAGTAAGCGACTGTTTGACCGCCGATCACGACGGGAATTTGATCGGCGGCAGAGTATTGAGTCAATCGTGAATAAGCTGCCGGACCAGCGGTGGCTTGGGGTGACTCCCTAACTTCGATCACCCGCTCAGGAAGAGTGACAAGCCAGTAGACCGGAATGCCGGCCAGCGCATAGAGGTGAGCCTTGAACCGGTCGGTGACTAGCGTGGTGTCAGCAACTTCGACGACTAAGGCAATGTCACCAATTTGCGGATGCCGATCTGCATAGTCAGAAAGTTCACCGCGGATCACGGCAACGTCCGGTTCGGGCTCGCTGTTCTGAAGCGTAATCGGCTCGTGGTTCTGCACATGCCAACCTGCCGGGACGATCTTTGAAAGAGCCAAATCGAAGCGACGATTTGCAATCCGGTGAGGTGGGTTCTTGGACCTCTTTTCCGTAACCACTCCATCCAAAAGTTCCACGGAGTCGTGCTCGGTGAATGCCCCAGCGAGCGTCAATTCATGGTACCGCCGAACGGACATGCGCACCGGCTGATAAGGTAGTATTCGCGGCAAGTCGATCGTTGACATTCTGTCTCCAAACATCGCAGCTGGGCTCATTCGCTTCGAGACTCTATTGTAAGTAAAACTGCCCTTGTCCGACAGCATTTAAGCTGGGCTGAAACTGCGTAAACCAGACTGAATATATAGGTGCGGAGGCTCAAAATGCTGCCTCTGCACAGACGCCGGCGACTGGACCATGCACTCTTGCTAGCAAGCCTCTATCGCAATAGCTGCATTCACTCAAGCGACGTCAATGTTCCCGCAGGCGGAAAAGCTTACCAGATCGGGAAATTTCGCATAATTGTTGGGACAGCACGAAACTAAAACTCCTGAATCCCACACGGAGTTTGCTCCGATAGCTAATTCCGGAAACGCATGTTTATGAGTGCGGGCAGTTTTCCAAGAACTCGTAAGTGGCTCAACTTCAGAGTGGCGGTCTTGGTCCCGATCTCATGTACTACCGTAGGGTCAACAGTGGCCTTACGGTTGCTTAGGATTCCGACGATCAATCAAGGATGAAAATATGAAAATTACCAAGACAGCGCTTTTGGCTGCAATCGCCTGCGCTTTCGGCGGACAAGGCTATGCCGCTGAACCCGCTACCTCCGCTAATTCCTATGGATATTACGCAGCAGAAGCAGCTCCAGCAGCTGGTCAAACTGGGAAGAACGTTCGCTTGGCTTCAGCTCAAATGGCTGAAGTCATTCCAGCATCCTGCTCATGCTCGGACACACCTGTTAGCAGCTGTGACACAGGCTGCGGAGCTGGTGCTGGTCTATGCGATGGCGATGGAAGCTGCGATTCTGCTGGTGGTGGCAACGATCCATGGCGACTGTTTCCTAACGACCCATTTGGTTTGACCATCGGCGGCTGGAGCGACATCGGTTATCACTCGCAAAACACCAACGCGAACTTCAACAACTACGACGATAACGTTCAACTACAGCAACAATGGCTGTACGCTGAAAAGATTGCTGACGGCAGCTGTGGTCTGGGCTTCGGTGGTCGTATGGATTACCTATACGGTACTGACGCGCCAGATACGCAAGCCTTCGGTATTCCCAACAATCACTGGGATAACTCGTGGGATAACGGTATTGGAAACGCCGGATATGGTCACGCGATTCCTCAGTTGTACGCTGAGGCAGCTTATGGCAACATGTCCGTAAAGGTTGGCAAGTTCTTCACGATCGTCGGTAACGAAGTGGTTGCTGCCACCGGCAACTTCTTCTACAGCCGTCAGTTCAATTTCTATAACGCTCAGCCGTTCACTCACACCGGTGCATTGTCGACCTACAAAGTAGACGATGACACTACATTGTGGAACGGTTACGTAACTGGCTGGGACAGTGGGTTTGAAGACAATGGTGACGCATACCTCGGTGGTTTCTCACGCAAACTGAGCGACAATGCAACGCTTATCTACACCAACACGCTTGGCCGCTTCAACAAGAACTACAACTTCGGGTTCTTCTCGGGCGCTGGGGGTAACGAACGCGGTCAGGCACACTGTGCCATATTGATGCTCGGTCTGACCGACAAATTGAAGTACATCAACGAAAACCATTATCTGTACACCACCGACGCGAGCGGTGTCAGCATTCGAAACACTTTCGGATCGAACCATTACCTGATCTACGCGATCAACGACAAAGTGTCGCTTGGTAGCCGCAGCGAATGGTTCAACATTTCCAGCCAGACCGGCGGCGTCCGAAATGCTGATCTTTACAACCAAACTGTCGGTGTCAACTACCGTGTGAACTCGAACTTGATCGTTCGACCTGAAACACGTTGGGTTTGGGATAAAGAACGCCTAGGATTCAATGAAAACGGCGGATCGAGCCAAACGTTCTTCGGAATGGACGCGATCTTCACGTTCTAGTCTGCCCTGAGCCACAATACGAGTTTCAATCAAAGACCGCTTAGTAAACCTTGGTTTGCTAAGCGGTTTTTTCGTTTTCATCGAGTGAGCTGACAACTGTACTTAGAGACTTCCATCACTTTGATGAGAACACATTGCACTGCTCGCGACACTCGCGTCCGTGCCTCATCTAATAGCAGTATCTGCTTGCACCGTAAGCAAATGGCCTCCGCTTTGTGTGCTTGCAAAATTTGAGCGATTTTCCAATTAATTCCTAAAGCCATTCATACTAAGCACTTACAAAACAGCAAAAGCATCCTGGTGCGACTAGTGGCACATTGTCGGAACGGTTGTTGCTTTATTGTCATTGCGAAAGAACGATGCAGCAATGCGGAGTTAATTCGAAAGCGAAACCAAACCAAAACAAAATAGCGTCCGACGCTTTACCGTTCTCCTTGTGGGGTTGTTGGGGTTGTGTCGCTCACTTGGACCGGTTGCTTCTGCCCCTGAATAATTTTCAATAATTTTCCGGGCAGCGGCAGCCGGTCCAAGTGGAGGCACTACTCAACCCCAAGTTTTGACCCACAAAGGTTTCAACTTTTACAAATGTTACCCTACCCAAGTCGCTTGAGGACTAATTAAAACTCGTTCTCAGGTGGCTTTTTAATTTTGAATGTCGTTTAAAAGCGACTTCGGCTCTGCCTGGGCCAGAAGAGTACCCCAACGGCTCGTGTTGAGTGTCCGCCTCACTCGATCGAGCCGGGGTATTTCTGGCTCAGGCTTGATTTATTTTATGGCTCCAGCAAAAGCCTCGCTCACAACTGCTTAACACCGGCTGACAAAGCCCGGCAGAGCTTGTAACATGCTTGGCATTCGTTCGCTCTTGGTGGTCCAAGTAAAGCGAGTTACGAATTCCGTTTGGCTCAGTGGAAACTAGCGAACTCTCGTGAAACTCATCATCGCGATCATTCAGCCCAGCCGTCTCGAGGCGGTCAAGCAAGCGTTAACCGAAGTCGAAGTGTTCCGCTTGACGGTCCTCGACTGCCAAGGCTTCGGTCGACAGAAGGGGCAAGTCGGTGCCTATCGCGGCCACGAAATCTCGATCAACCTGCTCCGCAAAGTCCAATTGCAGATCGCGGTCAATGATGACTTCGTCGAACCAACCGTCAACGCCGTCATAGCCGCTGCCAAAACCGGCGAAAAAGGCCAAATCGGAGATGGCAAAGTTTTCATCCTCCCGATGGACGATTGCATCCGCATCCGTACCGGCGAACGCGGTCCCGAAGCCATCTAAGCCTGACTGAGTACGTGGCAGACGCTGCCAGCGTCTGCATATGTCATGAGCCAGCGTAGCAGCAAGGAAATACTCGGTAAGAAAATTATTGGTAATAAAATTAAAATCAGAACTTCCCGCTAGTAGCAATTTTCTTACCAATAATTTTCCTACCTTCTCGATCCATTCATCCGTGGCACCGCTGTGCCATCCGTGGAGTGAGTTTTCGATTGTAGATGGGTCTACTCGTACTCCTACTCCTACTCCTACTCCTACTCCCAAATCGAGTACGAGTACCATTTCATTGAGTACGAGTACGACCTGAATTCATGCGAGGTGGTCAGTTTCAAGAGTACCGACGCTGGCAGCGCTGGCCATAGAAAAGGTACTACTTTCTCAAATCGACACACACAACATTCACATCATCTCGGAGAAATACAAATCCGTCCGAATACGATGGGGCCTGGCGAGTCTTCTCGAGGACCTTGGCTTTGGCAAGCTGCTCAAAGCCGGCTCCAGTAGCACGCACTAAGACCAGATCGCCTTCTAAAGTGGTGATCACTAGTTTTTCATCGACCAAGATGCCGTTGCTCTTGCCAAATCGCATTTGCTTCCAAAGCACTTTGCCGGTAATCGCGTTCAAGCACGCCAAGTTGGTGACCGGCCCAGCTCCGCCGACATTGTCAAATCCAAAAAGCAACTTTCCAGTAACCAAAGGCGTTTGCCATTCACTGCGCAGCGCGCTACCGGTGCCAAGCGAACTCCATACTTCTTTCACTGACCATTTGCCTTCACTCGGAACGACTTCCAGGAGTACCGAGCCGTGATTCTCGCCGCTTGAAATGAATACCTTCCCATCAACTGATATCGGTGACGCGGTGTTGCAATCGTAATCCGTCGCAAACGGGTAATCCCATAACACTTTGCCAGATTTCGGATCTAGTCCCATGCAAAGCTTGCCGGTTAGTGCAACCACGTGCTCCTTGCCACCGACCGTTAACAGAACTGGAGAAGAATATCCCGCCCGGCCGGCACCTGCCTTCCAAAGCAGCTTACCGGTTGCTTTGTCGACTGCCACGATAGCGGCGTTTTCTGCGCCAGCGTGTGCGACCACTAAATCGCCAACGACTAGCGGCGAACACGACATACCATATTCAGATGGATCTGCGTTCAAGTCTTTGGTTAAGTTGCTTTGCCAAAGTACTTTACCGTCTTTCGCATCGTTGCAACTCAAAATTCCTTCGCCAGTGAAAGTAAAGATTCGCGGCCCTTCGACTGTCGGTGTCGCGCGAGGTCCGTCGCCCATTTGGTTTTTGTAAGCCGGTGCAAGCGGCGTTGCCCAAATTTCTTTGCCATCGGTTCGATTCAAAGCAAATAGCACTTGCTTGCCCTCACGATTGGCCATCGAATAACACCTGCCATCGGCCACTGCGACGCCTGACATGCCCACACCACACGGAGCTTTCCAAGCCACCTTCGGCCCCGTCGCGGGAAATGTATCGACCAGTTGCGTTTTGTCTTTCGAGACTCCCGTTCGATCAGGTCCAAGAAATTGCGGCCAATCCTCGGCGCTAGCAAGATGAACGGGGACAGTGGAGATAAAAGTTATTTGTGCGACAATGATCGCAGACCAAAGGCGACCTAATAAATCCACAGGGTAAGTTCTCATCGCAAATGTACTTTCGAAGTCGGCTTGTTTGAAGACTAGCATGCAGACCCCTTCAGCACTTGGAATTAATCGAAGAGCGCTAGTACCCAGTTTACACTGCACAAATCCGGACGCTAACGAGAGCGTCCCGCTTAGGAACTAATGGAAAACTCACATTTGCGTGAGTCTTATCAGCCGGAAGGCGTTAGCCTCCGGTTCAATACCCAACCGGAGGCTAAAGCCTTCCGGCTGATAAGTCCAAACCACTGCAACAACTACAATTATTTCAAGTCCTAAGCGGGACGCTCTCTAACGCGTTCCGGCTGATAGGACTAAACAACCGTAATAACTAATAGCAGTTCAATTTCCTAAACGGGACGCTCTTTAACGTGTGTCGTCTTATGTTGCCAAACCTAACGTCAAACATGCCTAAAGAACGAGTAACCGTTAACCGACTTTGATCAGCTCAACGATGAAGTGCAACGTTGCATTCGGTGGTATTTCAGAATTGCCTTGCGGTCCGTAGCCGAGTCGCGATGGAATCTCGAGCTCAATCATTCCGCCTTCGTTGACTAATTGCAGTCCCTCGGTCCATCCAGGAATAACTTCGTTCAGCCCGAAGGAAGTCGTTTCACCTCGAGTATAAGAACTGTCAAAGATCTTTCCGCTATCTAGCCAACCTTTGTAGTGTACCGTAACTTGGTCACTATCCCTCGGATACGTTCCACTCCCTTTGCGTAGCACTTTGTATTTCAAACCCGATGATGTTGTCGTGAACTCAGCCGGAGCGTCCGCATCGACCACGGTTGGTCCCGGTGATGAGAGTTTTCCAGTGGCACACCCCGACCCAAAACACACGAGCATGCAGAGCAAAGATACCGCTGATCGATAGGTAAGGTTCATTTAGATTTCCGAATGATGGAAGTTAGACAATAACTTTGCGTTATTGTTATCCATCCCATCGCTCTCGCCTACCAGTGCTTTGACGAAGGTAGAAAGATTGGCTCGTTTCGTGGGTCGCTCCTGCCGGGTGCGACCGCACTGAAGCTGGCACTGAATGGTCGCACTCGGCAAGTGCGACCCACTTGTCTACCCAGCCTTCGCAAGCGCATCTTGAGCTGCATAGGCGGCCATGCCGTCAGCGATTTCCTCGTCGGTGATTCCGTAGCTTTTGAGCAGCTTGATCATGACTGCCCCCAAGCGAACAGGCATGCCTAACCG
>JANODD010000306.1:0-25955 GCA_031412515.1 Planctomycetia bacterium
CGGAAAGTCGTGAACAAACGCAGTAGCGGAAGCCGTCAAGGCTTTCGGGAGTTGATATTGCGGGCCAAAGTTGCATGCACGAAATGCTTGACGCATTCCGCTACCGACTTTTCGCCATACCAGCTGGAAGCATACGCCACTCAGCGCCAATTCAAAATGCACTTGCCGGTGTTACCGGTGGCCATGGCTTGAAATGCGGTCTCGAACTCGGTGTAGTGATAGCGATGGGTGATAACAGGACTTATGTCCAGACCAGATTGCAACATGACCGTCATCTTGTACCACGTCTCATACATCTCGCGACCATAGATGCCTTTGATAGTGAGCATGTTAAAGACAACTTGATTCCAGTCGATCGAAATTTGCTCGGTGGGTATCCCGAGCATTGCGATCTTGCCACCATGAGCCATATTGTCGAGCATACTGCGGAACGCGTCTGGGTTGCCGGACATCTCTAGTCCGATATCAAAACCTTCCGTCATGCCAAGCGACTTTTGAACATCATGTAAATCTTGCTTTCGGACATCGACGGCAAGCGTTGCACCCATGCGTTTGGCCAAGTCGAGTCGCCATGGGTTGACGTCAGTCACAACAATGAAGCGCGCTCCAGCGAACTTAGCAATCGCGGCCGCCATGCATCCAATAGGCCCCGCGCCGGTGATCAACACATCTTCACCCAGCACTGGGAAGGAAAGAGCTGTGTGAACTGCGTTGCCAAATGGATCAAAAATCGATGCTACGTCGCGATCAACGTCTTGATGATGATGCCACACATTGGTCATCGGCAAGCAGATGTACTCCGCGAACGCACCTGGACGATTGACACCTATCCCTTTGGTCACCGCGCACAGATGCCGACGTCCAGCTAAACAATTGCGGCATCGTCCACAAACTACGTGCCCCTCGCCGCTGACAATCTCACCGGGGTGAAAGTCGTTGACGTTTGAGCCGACTTCCAGGACTTCACCCACAAATTCGTGACCAACGGCCATGGGAACAGGGATCGTCTTCGAAGCCCACGCGTCCCACTTGTAAATGTGCATGTCCGTGCCGCAGATGCCCGTCCGGTCAACCTGAATCAGCACGTCGTTGATGCCCACCTTCGGCTCAGGAATGTCCTCGAGCCAAAGACCGGGTTCTGACTTGCTTTTTACGAGAGCTTTCATAAGTTGCGACTTGTAAGTTGAAGTTTGCTATTATGTTTGGCAGGGCATACGCGATTTGTACGTTGGTTTTATCGATGGCAGATCAGTATGAGTAGGGTAGGCAGATCATTTTTAGCGAGAAACAACATGTCCCAACAATCCAACCAAGATTCGCGCGGCTTAGGTCGGCGTGAGTTCGTAAGTATGACCGCCGCAGCTGCAGCTTGTGTGGCCGCACCGCGAATTGTCACCGCCAGCAAAACACAATCAGAAGTTTTCACCGGCGAGGGCGATTTCAAATACCGTGTGCGTCATCAATGGCCGCAGCTACCCGATAAATACACTTGGCAGACAACTCATAACGTCGCCATCGACAAAGCCCAAAACCTTTACGTGATCCACGAAGGTAATGAGAAGCTGAAGGATCATCCGTCGATTTTTGTGTTTGATTCGACCGGAAAATTTATTCGTGCTTTTGGTTCACAATTCCAAGGCGGCGGTCACGGCATCGAAGTGCATCAAGAAGGCTCCGACGAGTTTCTCTACGTGACCGGTTACCAGCAAGTGAAGAGCTTCGCCAAAATGTCATTAACCGGTGAAACGGTCTGGCAGCAGTATGCACCCATGGCGAGTGGCAAATACGCTGAAGGCGAGGCCGATGCGCCGAAGAAAGTCTGGGGCCGCGATCGTTTCATGCCGACCAACTTCGCCTTTCTCAAGGATGGTGGTTTCTTCTTAGCTGACGGTTACGGTGCGTTCCAAATTCATCGCTACGACGCCAGCGGTAAATGGCTGAGCTGCTTCGGTGGCGAGGGTGAAGGTAAAGGCAAATTCAACACGCCGCACGGACTTTGGATCGACGAACGCAACGAGGAACCAGTTTTGGTCGTCACCGATCGCGCGCACAACACTCTGCAACGATTCAAACTCGATGGCTCTTACATCGATACGATTGAAGGCTTTGGGCTGCCCGCAAACATCGACACTCGCGGCGACTTGATGCTTGTCCCTGAACTCGTCGCCCGAGTTTCAATCCTCGACAAACAAAACAAGGTAGTCGCTCAGTTGGGCGCCGACGTCGAGCGTATTAAAGCTGGAAAAGAGATTCGCGGAGATGAATCCAAGTGGCTCAGCGGAAAGTTTGTACACCCACACGATGCCTGCTTCGATCGTGACGGCAACATCTTCGTCGCCGAATGGGTTTCGACGGGAAGGATTACAAAGCTAGAGAAGGTCTAGCCTATTGGAGCGCGGACGTCCCGTCCGCTAGCGGCACTAAGCGACTTTCGGTTAATCGATGTCCTCTCGCGTTTTGTTGCGTTCGATTTAATTTTAATTGTTTAGTCAGCATGAAAGCTTAGCGGACGGGACGTCCGCGGTCGCAACCGTGCACAACCGCACACACTGTGCGACTAGCCAACAATACAACGAGCTTGTCACTGATATCGAGAAACTATGGATAATTACTGATTGCTTTCTAACTACAGATACCATTAAATAGAAACGACACCGACAGTTTCCTTATCCAGCGGAGAATTCTTGTGGCGATTCGAAGTATTCTCGTACCTATTGATTTCAGTAAAAACAGCGAAGTAGCCTTGGACCACGCCTGCAACTTGGGGCGGCAATTTGATGCGAAAGTTCATTTGGTTCATGTGATCGACCCGAGTTCGAATGACACATCTTTTCGCAAAGCGGAAGAGCAGCTCTTTACAACGCTCATGCCCAGTCAGGAGAACTCGCTGGATATCAAGCGATGTGTACTGCGTGGAACGATCTCGGAGCAATTGGGAGAGTATTCGCACTGCAATGGCATCGATCTTATCGTGATGGGAACAAAAGGTCGCAACGGCTTTTCTCGCCAACCGTTAGGTAAGAACGTGGAGCGAGTTATCACGAATGTTTCTAGACCGGTGATGGTCATCCGCACCGACCTTAGCCCAGATCGACCTCGGTTATCGGAAATCGATGAGATCTATCAGCGATCGAAGGTTACCGAGATTCCAGCAATCGATTTGATCACAAGAGCTAGCAGTCTTCGCGCGACGGATGTTCACATTGATCCGATTTCAGCGGAGGAATACGAGGTCCGTTTCCGGGTCGACGGTCAAATCTCTTCTTACTGCGTCATGAGCAAGAATGTTGCAGAGCATTTAATTCAGCAGTTGCATGTGCTTGCTCGTTTGGATCAGGCTCAACCGTTTAAGTCACGCGAGGGACGTCTCCATTTTCCAGAAGACACTGTTAACCTGGAAGTGAGGTTGACCTCGGCGGTTGTGGCCGGCGGTGAAGCGGTTTCATTGCGGATTTTCGCACCTGATCGAATTGACCTAGATGTCGACGCGCTAGGACTGTCTGACTATTCGTTGTCGATCATGAATAAACTGATCAACGATGCCCACGGACTGGTTTTGATTACAGGACCGACCGGATCGGGAAAAACGACTACCGTCTATTCGATGTTGTCAGCTTTCCGTAAACGCAGTTTGAACATTGTTTCCATTGAGGATCCGGTAGAATTTCAAGTTCCGTTTGTTCGGCAAATGTCTGTTGACGAAGCTCATGGACTGACCATGACGGCTGGTTTGAAAACGATGTTGCGTATGGACCCGGACATTGTGGTGATTGGCGAAGTGCGCGATGCTGAAGCCGCCGCGATTGCGATGAGCGCTGCAAACGCCGGGCGACTCGTCCTCAGCTCGATGCACACTCGCGATGCAGCGGCAACCATTACTGCGCTGCGCGATCTAGACGTCGACGATCGTTCTATGATCGGCAATTTAGCTGGCGTCATTAATCAGCGGCTGGTCCGCCGATTGTGCCGGAACTGTCGTGCGTCGCGCGAGCCTTTGCCCCAAGAAGCAGAGCAGTTTGCGGCACATGGGATGCCAGTGCCTGAACGCGTTTTCTACAAAGTAGGCTGCGATCAGTGTCAGAATTCTGGCTATTTCGGTCGCTGCGGAGTTTTCGAAGCGGTACGATTTACCAATGGATTGCTAGATAGTATTGCATCCCATCAATCTGAAACGATCGTTCGTAACGAACTCAGGCAGTCCGGTGTGCCGAGTTTAATGTGCGACGCCCTATCCAAAGTGCGCGATGGTATTACTTCGATGGAAGAGGTTCAAACCATAAGTTGGACATAGCTCATTTTGAAATCTGTTAACCGACTTGCATAGGTGATTGCATCTTGGGACTTTTTCGACTCGCTTTAATGATCGCTCTATTATCGGTTGCGAACGTTTCATTGGGGCAGCAGAAAGTCGCTGACACGGCTTTGGACAAGTCCAATACCGAGTCAGAAACGTCGGCGCGACTGAGAGCGACGGTTGAACATTTGAGCGAGAAAATTGGTGAACGAAATTTATTCAAGCCGAAGAAGCTGGACGAAGCGGCCGAGTATCTACAGAAATCGTTCGCGGGGTTGGGTTACTCGATCGTCCGTGAGTCTTTTTTCGTATCGGGAATTGAGTGCCACAATTTGATTGCTGAAGTGAAGGGGAACGCTCGCCCCAAAGAGATCGTGTTGGTAGGTGCACATTATGACAGTGTTCGTGGAACTCCAGGAGCCAATGACAATGCAACCGGCACTGCGGCACTCCTTGAAATAGCCAATCAATTACGCGGGAAACAGTTTCCTAGAACGATACGCTTCATTGCATTCACGAACGAAGAACCTCCTTACTTTCAGCGTGATGGACGGATGGGATCTTGGGTACACGCGAAATCTTGTCGAGCGCGCGGCGATGATCTCAAATCGGTCATTAGCCTAGAGACGATGGGATACTTTACCGACGAAGCGAACAGCCAAAAATACCCGCCGTTGTTAGCTGCACTGTATCCAAGCACAGGCAACTTTATCGGATTTGTTTCCAATGTGGAATCACGGCCGCAACTGACTGAAATGGTAAAGGTTTTTCGTAAACACTGCAAAGTTGACTCTCAGCTTGCCGCCTTGCCAGGTGAAATTACCGGAGTTGGTTGGTCGGACCATTGGTCATTCTGGCAAGAAGACTATCCCGGCATCATGGTTACTGACACCGCACCGTTTCGTTATCCGCACTACCACGAACCGACTGATACGATCGATAAAATCGAATTCGTAAGGTATTCGCAAGTCGTCGATGGGTTAGCAAAAACGATCTCTGAACTGGCGAGTATCCCGTAGCCTAGGCATCCTGCCTGGGTATTACCGCCAAGGACAGCTGCCTGTGTTACTTATAGAATTACTTACGGCATTACTGACAGGATTACTAACGGAATTGCGAATCAAGAAATATCCCCCAGGCAGGATGCCTAGGCTACTTCAGAGCAGCTTTTCGAGCCGCGATAGAGCGACCATGAGTTGATGCCACTGGACGACCAATTCAAACGTATCAAGCGCCGTTGCGTCTTCCCGATCAAAGCCCACTTCGCTGAGCGATACTGTGTTGCCGAGGACCATGACGCCTTGAACGATAGCAACTTCCCCTTTCTCTTGCGGGCTTAGCTCACAGTCATCGTAAACCGGAACGACTTGCTGCATGGCTCGATGAACAATCCACAGAGCCGCTTTTTCGCAATCGTCAGCTGAAATTACAGTGCGAACGGTACCGCTTTGTACGTAGTATTTGGCCATGGTGTCGACTTCCTTGATTCGTTGGGTTTGAAACTGTCGCAGGCATGCTTGCCTTACAGCACTATTTATCGTGGGACCTCGGACAACTTAGGTCACAGGAAAGTCGATTTGAGAAAATTGCGGAAAATCGATACTTCCCGCTGAACGCCACCGAGTTTACTCGGTGGAGTTAGGACTTATGCGGCGACGGCGGAATGTACCTTTCTTTTTTAGCTAATGAGTCATTGCGCCACCTAGCAAGGAGGGCGTTTTACTTCAAACATCGCAATAATTGTCGTCGCTACGGTGAATTAGACTAATCAGCCGGAAGGCGTTAGAGAGCGTCCCGCTTAGGAGTTTGAACTGAAGCTGGTCATTACGTTGGTATAGTCTTATCAGCCGGAAGGCGTTAGCCTCCGGTTGTGTATTGAACCGGAGGCTAACGCCTTCCGGCTGATAAGTCACCTGCAACTGAGAGTTTTCTGATGGTCCCTAAGCGAAACGACCTCCGAGCTCGGGTGGTGTCGTTTGACGAGAAGCGACGAGAAACCTGGCCGTCCGACCTGAACGCCACCTCGCCTGATTTCAAGTTGCCGTTTCACGAATTTCAGAGTCGAGATTTGCTACAATCGTGCGAAATCCCAGCACAACTGCCCATCCAAAAGATCCTTCAGGAGCCACAATATGCGACTCGTTTCCACCCCCAAAATTCTGTTAGCATTTTGCGGACTGCTATGCGCCAATGCCTTTGTCAACGCGGTCGAATTGCCGGACCCTGCTAAAGTGCAGCCCGTCCAATTATTGACCGTGCCAAGTTACTGCGAAGGCGTTGTCTTTGACAAAGAAGGACGCGGGTACGTTTCATGGGGCAAAACGATCACCCAGTTTACGCTCGATGGCAAGCAGCAGGTTTGGGCCGAAACGGGAGCGCCGAACGGTCACAAGATTTTGGCTGATGGCACACATTTAGTTTGCGACGCCAGTCAACATGCGGTGCTGCATCTTTCTGCCGATGGGAAGCTGTTGCCGCCCGCATCGAAAGAATGCGATGGCAAGCCGCTGCGCGGACCAAATGACTTGACGCTCGACACTCCCAACGCCGGTTTCTATTTCACGGATCCTGGCGATTCGAGCAAAGAAAAGCCGATCGGAACCGTTCACTATGTCGACTCGAAAGGCACGACTCACTTGATCGACTCGGGCTATGCGTTCTCCAATGGCATTGTCTTAACTCCCGACGGAAAGAAACTGTACGTGGGCGAGAGTCAGCATGATCGTGTCTGGGTCTATGAAGTCGTTGGGCCTGGAAAAGTCAATCCAAAGAAGTTGTTCGCTGACTTGCCGAAAAAAGACGAAGCGGCGGGTCAGATCGACAATCAACCCGACGGCATGTGCTTGGACCAAGCCGGTAACCTGTATGTCGCACATTACGGCATGCGTCAAGTTCAGGTGCTCAGTCCAGAAGGCAAGATATTGGCGCGGTATGCAGGTGGCAACCTCACAACCAGCAACGTAGCTTTCGGCGGCCCGAATCGGGATCAGTTGTTTGTTACCGGCGCGATTGGTGATACTGAAAATCGCGGCGGCGTGTTTCGACTTGATCTCAAAGTCCCGGGGCTGAAAATTCTTCCTTAGCCGGAATTCAATAAGGTAGCTGGTTTCGTGAGAAACCGGAGGCAACAGAAAATTAACTGCGGACAGGTTTCTCACGAAACCAGCTACATTTGGTGTTCAACATGCTTCCTACCGTAGCCTTGAGGATTTAGCACTCAACAACCAGATCTAAAGTGAATTGATGACGAATTTGAATCGCGTTTTTGTTCTTGTCGCCGCTTGGTCAGTTGGGATCACATCGATGGCACAGGTCAACTTAACAAGCGGAAACGGGCACCTTGTAATTGTAGGTGGCGGGCTCCGACCCACTAACGTTCATGTTTTTGAAAAGATCATCGAGTATGCGGGGGGCGTTCAGGATGCAAGGTTTGTGGTCCTGCCGACCGCGAGTCTAATGACGCTCGACGCGGAGAGTTTTTGCAACTACCTGACTCGTTACGGTGTGACTGCGGATCGTTCGGAAGTTTTGAACGTTACCATTCACAATGCCCTCACTGCGACCCATGATGCAGCCATACTTGAAAAGGTCCGACGCGCATCAGGTGTCTATCTCGCCGGCGGTGATCAACGCAGGCTGGTGCGTTTACTGACTCAAGAGGATGGTAGTGATACTCCGTTACTGGCTGAGATTCGCAAAGTCTATGAGCGTGGTGGTGTGATCGCGGGTTCGAGTGCCGGTGCGTCGGCTCAAAGCGCAACGATGCTAGCAGTGTCAGGGTTGCATGACAGGTTGATCGACGAAGGACTCGATACGCTTGACTATGGAATTACTTCGCACAGCGATCAACGCGGGCTGCTGTTAACTCGCGGTTTTGGATTTTTCAAGTCCGGCATCATCGATCAGCACTTTACGCAGTTTCGCGGTCGGTTGGGACGATTGACTCGAGCTACAGCGGACAGCGGCGTGCCCTTTGGTTTTGGTATCGACGAAAACACTGCTCTGCTAGTTTCCAACAAAGGACCGATTCGAATTGCGGGAATGGGAGCGGTAACGATTATCAAGCCGACTGTACGAGGCGAAGATGGTCCACTGGGTTATAAAATAAGCAATGTGACTCTGGCGATGTTGTCCGACGGAGATTCGTTTGATCCGGTTTCCGGCGAATTTAGCATTGCTGCTGAAAAGCCACTGTTGGTCGCTGAGAAGCTTGAGTATGACGGTAATTTCTTACTAAACGACATTGGAACCGGCGCCGCGGTGCCTTTTGCGTTGATTGCGGGACTAGCCGAAAACTCGCGAACTGTTCAACACGCCGTCTCTGTCAAGTACCATGGCGACACTATGCACGGCTATCGATTTGTGATTCGTAAGCGGCCGACAACAAAAGCTTTTGGTGGCGTAATGAACGATCAATGGACCTACAGTTTGACGGACGTCCAGTTGGATATTTCACCGATCGCTGGTGGATTAAAGCCATCCTCAACTCAAGTGCCAGTGGATTTGCTGGAAGGTGAAATGAAAACTGAGTTAACCGCAGTGGCTTTCCGTGGTCTACTCACAGCCAATAGCGACCACCGTTTTCGTCCCAAGGCCGCGATCACGCGACTTGAGTTCGCCTGTGCATTAGCTCGGAGTATCCATTCGCCATCGCCACTTCCATCATCCATCGTTATCCAGGATCTCGAACCGGATACATTGGAATCGGATGAGGTCTTGGAAGTTCTGGGTGCAGGCATGATGAAAACGGATGCCACAGGCAATTTTTATCCCAAACACTTGCTCACCACCGTCGACGCAGCAGTCGGACTGCGCAAGTTGATTGACTATGGTGCGCCGTTGGAGATGAAAGCAACAATTGAGGCTGAACTTGCGAAACTGGAATCTGCGAAATTGAAAGAGATTGATCGTGCGACCGTGGGCGTACTGCTGCATGAAATTCTGAAGTTGCCAAAGTGATTAAGTTGAACGGCTTCACGACCCACTTACGGGCCCCCTCACGCAACGCCGTTAAGCATTTTTTTAGGGCGGTAGCTGGTTTCGTGAGAAACCGGATGCAGTAGGAGGGTCACCGGTGCGCCCGGTTTCTCACGAAACCAGCTACATTTACTCGCCGAGATGCTTAACGGCGCTGCCCTCACGTCCGCTTCCACCCACCCCACCTTACCGTGAGTACCGTGGAAAATGACATTCACACACTGCCCATATTCCGCTACATCCGGTACAGATCTTTCTCCAAGAGCCAGGAATACTGCGTAAGAAGGCGATCGTCAGTGGGACGCATTATTTGTGTAGCAAATCAAAAAGGCGGAGTCGGTAAGACAACGACTGCGATCAACTTAGCTGTCGGGTTGGCAAAGGCCGGCGAACAGACATTGCTGATCGACCTTGATCCCCAATGCAATGCAACGAGCGGCGTGGGGCTTGAGCCAGCGGCGCGGCACCCGCTTTTGCTCGAAACGCCGTTAAAGGAGAGCTTGCTAGCAACACGCTGGGAGAACTTGCAGCTGTTACCTGGCAGCCGAAGTTTCGTCGACGTGGATCGACTCGAACGAGGTGCGATCAGCGATTCAGCCACTTTGCGGCAGCATTTAGACGCGGGAATGGGAAGCTTTGATTTTGTCTTGATCGATTGCCCGCCGTCCCTTGGGCAGCTTACACAAGCTGCGTTGACGGCAAGTACCGAGGTTTTGATGCCTATTCAATGCGAGTTCTACGCAATGGAGGGGCTGACGCAGATGATTCATGTGATTCGTTCGGTGATGAAGCAAGGAAATGGCAGACTGGCCTTTGGCGGAATACTACTCACCATGTATGATCCTAACCTTGAGTTGACTCATGAAGTCGATACCGAAGTTCGCGAGTTCTTTGGTGATATCGTATTCGATACTGTGATTCCGCGTGACGTGGCGGTATCGGAGGCTCCGAGTCATGGAGTGGGCGTGATGGATTACGCTCCTCGTTCGCGCGGCTGCCGCGCCTATATGGAACTGTGCATGGAGGTACTGGAACGTGACTAAAGATCGAAGACTAGGACGCGGCTTAGCGGCTCTGTTGGGCACTCCGACAGAGGAAGACATGGTTGTTGACGGTACGGTAACGTCGAGCACTTCCGCGCCGACGCGATCGACCGGTATGTCATATGCAAAGTCCAGCGAATCCGAATCCGAATCTGAGGCCGACGCAGCCAGCCTTCGCATTGCTGAAGGCACCGAACGAGGTTCCAAAGCGGATCGAGTCACCGGCGCCGTACCTATCAACTCTACTGAATCACGTGTTCGCACGTTAGAGTTGAGCGTTTATGAAATCGATAACAATCCGTTTCAACCAAGACGCAAATTCAACGAAGAAGAAATCGCAGCGCTTGCGGAGAGTCTAAAAGAACACAAGCAACTTCAGCCAGTTCTTGTCCGCCGCGTTGGAGAACGCTATCAGTTGATTAGCGGTGAACGCCGTCTACGAGCCACGATTCACGCTGGACTCAAGACGATTCGCGCCGAAGTGCGACAAGCCGATGATCGCTTGGTTGCTGAGTTAGCCATCGTCGAAAATCTTCAGCGCAAAGATCTCGACGCAATCGAAAAGGCCCTTTCGTTCCGCCGCTATTTGACAGAACATAAGTGTACACAAGAGGATCTCGCTAAACGCTTGAAGATCGATCGCAGTACCATTGCAAACCTCATGCGGCTGCTCGAACTCCCAGAAGAGATACAACAGGCAGTTCAAGCCGATCGATTGACCGCCGGACATGCAAAAGCTCTTTTACCGCTAGGCGATGAAGGCCAGCAGTTGAACTTTGCAAAGCGCATTGAGCACGAAGCTTGGACGGTCCGTGAAACTGAGCGTCGGGTCAGTGAGCAGCTGGAAAACGAAGACAGTGTCGTCAATATGGCGCCGCCCAAACCTTCGTCACGCAAACGCGTCGTTACTCCGCAGATCGTTTCCCTTGAACAACAATTGCGATTGTCTCTGGGCGCAAAAGTGGAAATCCGTCAGGGTACGCGAAACAAAGGACGCATTACGATTCAGTTTAGCAGTGCTGCTGAATTTGAGCGGCTGATGCAACTGATGTGCCCCGATCGCAAAACGGCGGCAGCATAGTTTGCTTGCTGGTTTTAAGAATTTATTCAAATGCACGAGTTCCGACTCGTGCATTTTTCGTTTGCGTACGGTCTGGTAGCTGGTTTCGTGAGAAACTGGGCGGCGCAATGAAGGTCACCGCTTCGATCCGGTTTCTTACGAATCCAGCTACATTGGCTCTCTAAAATGCTCCAGAAAATTGTAATTTCGTGAGCGCTCCTCGCCCTCGGAAAAGCTGTCGCTTATAATTCTAATTGGGCACGTAAGAGTTTTCGCCTGGAAGGGCGGAAACTCTTTGGGAAAGAAAGGTGTAGCGGAAACCGTCAAGGTTTTCGAAGCTGCTTGTGAGGCTTGGGTCTGCATGACCGAAATGCTTGACGCATTCCGCTACAAACTTTCCACCAACCCAGTTTCCGCCCGATAGCGCTTTACAATTTGCTGACTAAACGCGAACGCATGATAAAAATCACAGGCGAATCGATCGACCTCACCGCTCTTCTTCCTTTGGTCAATCATCCGGATTGCGGCGCTCAAGTGATGTTTGTTGGGACAACTCGCCAATGGACCGGCAATGTCGAAACGGCTTACCTTGAATATGAAGCTTACGAGCATTTGGCACAGGTGAAGATGAACGAGCTCGAAGTCGCCGCTCGTGACCGTTGGCCGCTAAAAGAAGTGGTCATGGTACATCGCATTGGTCGCGTAGAAGTCGCTGAGCCGAGTGTGGCTGTGTTAGTCGCTAGCCCGCATCGCGCGGAGGCCTTTGAAGCGGCGAAATGGTTGATCGATGAACTCAAGCATCAAGTGCCAATATGGAAACAAGAGCATTATGTTCAAGTGTGCTCGGATCAACAAAGTGCGGAGTGGATTCACCCTTCGACGGGCAGTTGCAATTGTGAACCGAAGGTAAGTCCCGATAGTGCTCAACAACAGCAAGCGGCTCAGCAATGACAGATTTTCTACCGGCCTTCATCGGTACTGTGGAACCAGCCGAGTCGCTTGACGCGATGCAAAATACGTTGGTCGATCGTTTTGGTCGTGTGCATCGCGCGCTGCGAATCAGCGTGACGGACGTTTGCAACATTCGTTGCCAGTATTGTATGCCTGCCGAAGGCGCGACCTTCTTGCCTCAAAATCGCTTGCTTCCTTTCGAGCACATCGAACGCTTTGTGCGTATCGTTGCAAAGTTGGGAATTAACAAGATTCGTATCACCGGCGGCGAGCCATTGATGCGTCCGCGACTATCCGAGTTAATCAGTCGGCTTTCCAAAATTGATGGCATCGATGACTTGGCCATCACGACGAACGGAATGTTGCTCGCCGATCAGTTGCCGGCTTTGGTCGACGCTGGTTTGCAGCGGATCAACATTAGCTTGGATACTTTGAATGAAGCAACGTTCAAAGTACTCGCGCGACGCGAAGGGCTTGGTAAAGTTCTTGAAGGGATCGCAGCGACGAAAGCGTTTCCTGAACTTAGAGTTCGACTCAATGCGCTGATCTTGCGTGAAGTCAACTACGATGACATTCGGCCACTCGCCGAATTTGCACGGTCACAGCATCTGCCGCTACGTTTCATTGAGTTTATGCCATTGGATGCGGAACGAGCCTGGCGGCAGCAGCGCGTTGTGACTGGGGAAGAACTGCGAAGAGTGCTGAGCGAACATTTTGGACCGCTTCGACCGCTCGCCGTACGCGATCCAAGTCAACCGGCGACGGACTATGAGTTCGCTGATGGCCAAGGGGTTGTTGGGTTCATTGATTCAGTGACGCGACCGTTTTGTGGAAACTGCGATCGATTGCGCATGACAGCCGAAGGTCGTTTGCGGAATTGTCTGTTTGGGCATCAAGAATGGGATGTTGGTGCATTGCTCGCAGAGTCTGCAATCGACGATCACAAGATGTTGGCGCTTGTTCGTGATTGCGTTCGACAAAAGCATGCAGCGCATGGAATCGGCGAAGTCGAATTTCAACAGCCAGAGCGAGCCATGTATCGGATCGGTGGGTAAGTCATGGCGGACACGCCCAGCAACGATTCGAGCATCAAGAGAATTTACGTCGATCATGCTGCCACCAGTTGGCCTAAGTTGCCTAGCGCTACCGCGGCTGCAATTGACTTTATTCAGAATTGTGGGGCGACGAGCGGAAGAGGTTCTTATCGCAGTGCGCAGATTGCGGATCGCTGGCTGACGGACGCAAGACTGGCTATCGCAAAATTGATCCATGCTCCGAATGCCAATTGCATCGCATTCTGTAATAGTGGCACGCATGCATTGAATGCAGCGCTACAAGGACTGATTCGGGAAGGCGATCATGTTGTAACGACTGCGACAGAGCATAACAGTGTTTTGCGTCCTCTGTCGCGATTGGTAGAGGCTGGTCGATGCTCGATGTCGGTGGTCGACTGTTCGGAAGGCGGGTCAGTGACTGCTGCGAAGATTGAAGCAGCCATACAACCAGCAACGCGATGGATTGTGTTGGGCCACGCTTCGAATGTAACCGGTGCTGTGCAAGCGATCGAACCTATCGCTGGCGTTGCGAAGAAACATGGTTTGGGGCTTATCGTTGATGCTTCGCAGACTTTGGGTTACCTGACGATCGATGTTGCTGCGATGGGTATTGATGTGCTCGCGGCAGCTGGGCATAAGGGTTTGCGAGCTTGGGCCGGAACGGGTTTGCTCTATGTTTCGCCCAAATTTCAATCAGACCTAAATCCGTTAATGACCGGCGGTACGGGCAGTTCAAGCGAATTGATTGATGTGGTTCCAAAATGGCCTCAAAGTGTTGAAGTTGGCAATTTGAATCTCCCGGGAATCGTCACGTTGGCGGTGGCTGCACGGGCTGCGGATACGTCGCAAGCGTGGCGGCCGCTTTATCAAGAAATGTTGGCTGGCTTAAGAAGCATTCCAGGCGTTCGTCTTTTTGTATCCACTGATGAAGCCGCCGCGATTCCGGTCGTTAGTTTGACGGTCGAAGGCTGGGACAATCACGATTTAGCGAGTGTCCTGGATGCCAATTTTGGTATCGAAGCTCGGGCCGGGTTGCATTGTGCAGCACTAATTCATAACTTCATCGGAACACAAGCTGAAAGTGGCACCCTGCGCATCAGTCTCGGTCACGAATCGACTCAGGCAGAAGTACGAGCCGTTCTTAACGCTCTGCGAACCATTACCGATAACGAAATCGAAAATTCTCAAGTATGAAACAGCCTTGGTATAAAGATGGATTGAAGTTCACGTGCACGCAATGTGGAGATTGCTGCAGCGGCGCACCGGGGTACGTTTGGGTCGAAGAAGCAGAAATCTCTAACCTGGCGACGGCCATGGCGATGGAGATTGAAACTTTTAAAGATCGTTTCATCCGTCGCGTCGGAGCAAGGTTTAGTCTAGTAGAATATTCCGATGGCGATTGCATTCTGCTGGATCCGGAAACTCGTAAATGTTTGGCATACGATGGACGGCCGCTACAATGCAGAACCTGGCCGTTTTGGAATTCCAATCTCAGTAGTAAATCGGATTGGGAGTCAACTTGCGAAGTTTGTCCCGGGGCGGGCAAGGGTAAACTTTATACGCTCGGTCAGATCGAGGAATCGCGGAAAAAGAAGGACGTCTGACTCCATTAGCGATGTAATCGCAAAGGCAAATCATCTTGCGTCGACGAATCAAACAACTTGCGGTTATCGGTTCGACGCTTGCCGCTTTAATGATAGTCGGCGTTGCAATGTTGCCGACTCTTTTGGGGACGAACTGGATATACCAGCCGCTGGTCGATCGCTTGGCGGCAGACGACTTTGATTTGACTATCGATAGTGTTCATTTGCGATGGTTCTCTCCATTGAGATTTGAAAGAATTCGACTGGCCCAGGCGGATGGTTTGGGTCTTGTATCGATTGCTGAGATTCGTTCCGATCGTGGGCTTTTCGGTTTTGTGCTTGGCGGTCGCAACCTAGGACGAATAGAGGTCGTTCGGCCAACGGTTGACGCCAAGTTGCTCTCGGATGCTTCGAATCTCGATCGACTCTTTAAGGCCATCGAAGGGAAGTCACAGACAAACGGTGGTGGCAAGCCGAAAGATCGACTGCGAATCGATGTTGAAATCGCTCTTCTCGGTGTTTCTGCCAAAGTTCTACGCGAGAACGAACCTGAACCGTTAGTAATCATTCCACCTTTCGATCTGGATGTTCAATACCTTGCGGCCAACGGTCCGTCGCGAATGCAAGTGGCGTCAACTCAAGTGTTAAAGGAAGTAGAATTGACGGCTGAGCTTGTCGAGCTCGGGTTGGGCTACGCAGTTCCGCTGATGGCGAAATCGGCGTGGTTCGATGGAAAAGTATCGCTGGACATCGATCAACTGGACATTCCACTTGACACACCCATTCAGTCGACGGGCAACGCGGTCTTGACGCTGCATACAGTGCGTACAGGACCGACACAGCCGGCAGTCGTAAGTGTGCTCGAACTGATTGCAAGAATTCGCAAGACTGAGCCGCTGCACGAACTTGTCTTTGTCGACGGTTCGCAAATTAAAGTCGGAATGAAGGATGCTCAAATAACGCATGCTGGCCTTCAAGTCGGATTGCCGCGAGTCGATTCGCGGCTGCAGTTCGAGTCCAAAGGTTCAGTCGGATTGCTCGACAAACGATTGGCGTTAAGTCTCGAAGTTCCAGTTCCAGTTGAGCAGTTTGCAAGCCGCGTGCAAGTGAAGGAGCTAGGGGTTCCGAAGTTGACCGTACCAATTGGCGGGACGCTCGATGATCCCGTAGTGGACTGGAGCGTACTGCGTGGCGAATCGGCCGATCTTATCGGCCTTATCAAAAGCAAAGTGGCCATGGAAGCGCCTAATACAGCGGCTGCGTTGGGGGCGATAGAAGGGTTAGCGGGGGGCGATTTAGATCAGTCCATCGCGGCAGGCGTCGATTTGTTCAAAGATCTTCGGGAACGACGAAATGCCGCGAAGGAATTGGCCGAAACTAAGAAAAGCGGCGATGAACCGGTTGAGAGCAAGCGACCGATCGTTGACGCACTACGTGGTTTGTTCGGTGGAAAAAAAGAATAGCCGTAGTACTTTGTTAGGAAAGCGTACATTGAGCGCGAGCCGCTAGTTTTGATATTGCGCATTTCGGTCCCGTGTGCCACTGGCTTTCCCAATCACATCCGGGAATCCGGATGTGATTGGGGAATGGCCAGTGTACCGCAGCGAATGGGTTCGAATAAAAGCGTTCCATTCCGATGTGTGGGCGCTTTGCACAATGGTGACCGAAGTAATCAACCTCGCACTCAGCGGCGCTTACGACATAGAAATCTACCGCGGTGATGCAAGTATTTGAATGATTATGATTTCACTTGCGTCCAAACTTCGGCAACTCTCATGGCGAGTGAGTTAGTATTGGCACCGGTAACGGCAGTTAGAGTCACTTACTTCGTTTCACTGGCCTTGCCCCGTAGAGTCCGATGTAAATCCAGACTATCTGGGGCAAGCCAGTGGCACACAAATTCAAAAAGCGCAACATCAAAAGGGCTAGCCGCTTAAGCCGCGAGATATCGGCTAGCGCCTCAGGCTCAAGTAAAATGCGTTTGTTGCAACTAATTCTGCCGCTGGCATAAAAGAATCGGAAAGCCCTGTGTTCTTCAAAGGCGTTTTCTATTAATCTTTACGCTTCGGTGGCGCAAAGTCGGTGCCGCTTCATATTTAAATAACTTCCAGCTTCTCGAAAGTTGTCCCATGGCTCAGCAAATTACACCCGAAATGGCTGATTATAACCGAGCTTCGCAGATGTTTCGCACGATGGAAATCGCTCGAAGGCGAATGAATGACGCTAGCATTGGCGGGTCGAAGCGCAAGAAAGCGCTCCAAAAGTTCAAAGAGTATCACGGCAGATTGACGGCTAAGAATTACTGCACCACAACGCCACCGAAGACTGTGTAGGTAAATGACAACTTTCGTAGCCTAGGCTTCCAGCTGGTATGGCGAGAAGTCGGTAGCGGAATGCGTCAAGCATTTCGTTAATGCGACTTTGCCATGCAATGTCAACCTCCGAAAGCCTTGACGGCTTCCGCTACGGTATTCATCCACGACTTTACGCCATGCCAGCTTCCAGCCTTTGAGTCAGTTTGGGTGTCGGAATTTCCCCCAGTCTGGAAGCTGTTATGGCGAAAAGTCGGTAGCCGAATGCGTCAAGCTTTTCGTTCATGCGACTTTGCCCCGCAACCTAAACCTCCGAAAGCCTTGACGGCTTCCGCTACCCTATTCATCCACGACGTTTCGCCATGCATGCTACACGCGCCCTACACCTCATCATCCTCGTCGAATTCTTTGTGCCGGTGTTCAGCCGCTAGAATCAGATAAAGTGCTGGCACGACAAACAGCGTAAAGATGGTTCCGATAGCCATTCCTGCGACGAGCACAATGCCGATACTGTTTCGAGCCTCTGCTCCTGGGCCGGTCACAAGCACCAGCGGATAGTGACCGCAGACCGTCGCCGCAGAAGTCATCAGCACGGGACGCAGTCGAGTCTGTGAAGCATCGAATATCGCCGCGAATTTACTTAGGCCTTTCTCTTGCAACGCGTTCGCAAACTCCACGATCAGGATCCCATTTTTGGCAACTAGTCCAACAAGCGTGATCAAACCCACTTGAGAGTAAATGTTGATCGTCGTCAGTCCGAGAAACGTGAGGATCAGAGCGCCAGAAATCGCAAGCGGAACTGACCCGAGTAACACAATCAACGGGTCACGGAACGACCGGAATTGAGCCGCGAGCACCAAGTAGATCATGACAAGCGCAAATCCAAGCGTCACCGTTAGCGCTGAACCTTCTTGTCGGATTTGACGCGACTCACCGGCATAATCGAGTCCCACGTCGGGACCGAGTACGCGACGTGCAACGGATTCCATGGCGTTCAAACCATCTTCTTTGGTCACACCGGGAACAACGCCTGCGAAAAGTCGAAGCGAGCTTTGCTGCTGAAATTTGGTCAACGTCCGAGGTGCTGTGACGGCTTCGACAATTGCAAAGTTGGATACCGGAATAAGTTGTCCTTGCGGACTACGAATCTTCAGCTCCATCAGCGATGAAGCCGATTGACGATGCTCTTCGGACAACTGGGGGATGACTTGATAGGAACGATTGAAGTAGTTGAATCGGTTGACGTATCCGCCGCCCAGGAGAACGCCAAGCTCTTGTGCGACCGAGGCTAAATCCATGCCGAGGTCAGCCACTTTTTCGCGATCAACGGAAACTCGGGCTTGCGGCATGTCGAGTTTAAGGTCGGTGTTGACGAACATGAACTTGCCTAGGGTGGCCGCTTCTTTAGCGATCTCGGCCGCCATTTCAGCCAATTGCTCGGGTGGCATGTCGCTCTTCACAATCAGCTCAACGTCGTACTGTCCAGCGCCCGGCAGTGGGGGAAGGAGAATAGGAAACGGTTCGATACCAGGTAATTGGGAAACCATTCCAAAGACCTCGGGATACATCTCCGTCGTACTGCGTTTTCGCTCGCGGAAATCAGTAGTGATAATTCCACCAAAGCCAGTCCCAGGCGTAACAAGAGCCCACATGTACTTCGCTTCAGGTAACTTCTTCAATGTTGTTGATAGTTCCTTGGCCCATAGTGTCGTTGACTTCAGTGTTGCATCGGGTGCTGCTGACATAAACACTGCGATAGCGCTTTGATCTTCGACTGGCGCCAACTCTTTGCCGCTAAACATGTACAGTGGGGCGGCGCCGACGGCCACCAACATCGTCGAGGCGACAATCGACCAACGCAACTTCAAAGCCCCGCCAAGCATCCACGCGTAGACTCGCCGCACGCTTTCAAAACGGCGATTGACAAATCTGGTAAGAAATCCTTCTTTGCCCGATGGATGCACCATAATGGAGCTCATCACGGGCGACAGAGTCACTGCCACAACGCCTGAGACAACAACGGCAGCAGCCAATGTGAACGCAAACTCACGGAACAACATGCCGGTTAAGCCACCTTGAAAACCGATCGGGGCATAAACAACTGCAAGCGTAATCGTCATCGCGACGATCGGACCAACCAGTTCTCGAGCTCCGATTAGAGCAGCTTTCGTTCGAGTCTTTCCTTCTTGCACATGGCGCTGAATGTTCTCCACCACAACGATCGCATCGTCCACCACTAGACCGACCGCAAGGACGATCGCAAGAATCGTCAGCAGGTTGAGTGAGAATCCGAGCAAAAGCATCAGGATCATGGCACCGACGAGGGAAACGGGCATCGCGATCAGCGGAACAAGCGCTGTGCGAACTGAGCCCATGAAAAGAAAAACAACCAAACCGACGATAAGAATCGTCTCGAACAGTGTTTTTCTGATTTCAGTAATAGCTTCTTCCATAAACTTCGTTGCATCGAAGGCTAACTGCATATCGATGTGCTTTGGCAAATTCAGACGCATCTTTGTCAGTTCGGCTCGAAGGTTATGAGCCACTTCGATTTCATTGCTTCCTGGTAGTGGCCAAACCGAGACATAGACTGCTTCATTGCCTTCATACATGGCCGTGGCCAACGGTTCCTCCGACCCCAGTTCGACCTTTGCCACGTCGCGCAAACGAGTAATCGATCCATCGCGTTCTGAAACAATCAAATCCGCAAATTCATCCACGGAACGCAAGTCCGTATTGGTCAATAGGTCGACTTGAATAGTGTCGTTACGAACTCGACCGATGGCCGCAATGTAATTGTTGCGACGCAGTGCGTTGAAAACATCTCCTGGAGTTAGGTTCATTTCCCCCAGTTGATTGGGCGAAATCCATACTCGCATGGCGGGCATCTGTCCTGCTTCGACGCCGACGCGCTGCACACCGGAAAGAATTGACAACTGCGGCTGAATTGTGCGATTGATCCAGTCAGTCAGCGCCGGAATATTAATCTCGCTCGACGTGAAGCTGATATAGAAAGACGCGTAAGGTCGGTCAGCACGTTGCAGTTCAATCGCCGGAGGCTCAGCTTCGGCAGGCAACTGGCGACGCACCTGCTGCAATCGCGCGTTCACTTCAGCAAGGGCTTGTGTGCTGTCATGATTGAGTTTCAAGCGTACAGTGATGACACTTGCACCGGCCGTGGAACTCGATTCGATATAGTCGACTCCAGCGATCGATGAAACCGCTTGCTCGATGGGCGTGGTCAAGAAACCACGAATCGTTTCGGCACTGGCCCCGATGTAATAAGTTGTTATGACAACGGAGGTGCTTTCCAGCTTGGGGTACTGCTGAATCGGTAGGAGGAACATCGCTCTCAAGCCGATCAAAACGATGGCAAAGTTGACTACGATAGCTAAGACAGGATGTCGAATGAAGATGTCGGTGATGGAACGCACGAGGTTATTTCCCTGCCGTTTCTTGACCAGCTGTATTTGTTGCAGAGGCTGACTTCACTATGGATGAAATCAAAGCACCATCACGCAGCTTGAACGAACCGTCGGCAACGACACTGACGCCAACTTCGAGACCGCTTAACACACTGAAATCTTTGCCGATCATCGGTCCAACTTCGATCTGTTGCTCGCGGGCTCTGAGTTTACCCTCACTGTCGGTTTCGGCAACGTAAACATAGGACTTCATGGGAGCCCGCCGGAGCGCTTGGACTGGGACGGCTGGGGTGTTCATTTCAGGACCGTACTCAATTAGGACTCGAACCGAATCGCCCGGCAAGAGATTTTCTGGAACCGGGCTTAGTTTCGCACGGACCATCAGGTTGCGAGTCGAACGATCGGCCTGGGCGTCAATTGCGGAGATTGTGGCCAAATGGGTTTGTTGATCGTCAACCAATTTGACTTCGTTACCGACCTTGATAAAGTCCGCGGCACTTTGGGGCGCCATGAAATCAACGTTGACGTACCCTTCAAGACTTTGCAAAGTCACGATCTGCGATCCACTTGCGAGAAACTGTCCGATGTGAGTATTGCACAGCCCTATTCGCGATGGGAAAGGTGCCACTAGCGTTTTCTTGGCAATGTTAGCTTTCAATTCAATAATCTGAGCTTCGGCTTGTGAGTACACCGACTCGGCCGCTTCCACTTCCAGTTCAGTGACAGCCCGATTCTTGGCTGCTTGCCGGGTTCGCGACAAAGTGGAGTCAGCCATCTTAAGTCGCGCCTCGGCGGACTTTAACTGAGCCCGTTCGACACTTGCATCCAGTTCGACAAGCTTTTGATTCTCAACGACTTCGTCACCAGATTTAAAGCCCAGATAGGAGACAGTTCCAGCGATCTCATTACTTAGGATGATCGATCTTGGGGCAAGGACGGTACCTATAACCGTTGTACTGTTGCGAAAAACAACATTAGTGGAGTTTGCAATCGTCACCGCGATAGGATTCTCGGGCGGTGGTGGGGCCGCCATCGCCTTTGTTATTTCCTTGTACTTGATCCAACCTAGTGTACCGCCGATCGCAAGCACAGTTGCAATGACTAAAAATGATCCTATCCAAACAGCCAGACGATTCATGGATTCGTTTTCTCAACGGGTGAGAGTGTTAACAATATTGTCCGGTTTTAATTGGGAATACTCCCCCATCCGCCTCCTAAATGTTAGTTCGTACTCCCAATTTCGGCTAACCCAGAAGCGGCTGGTTTCTCACAGTTTTGATTTTTAATGTGCGTTTTGAGTTTTTTTCAAGTGTTTTGTCGAGAACCTTGCTTGGAAGTTATTTACGTAGTTGCGCGCTGTGGTTCACGCGTGGACCATAGCAGCACAGTCAGTTAAGATGCTGCTCGAGCGGATGGACAATCCAGGCACCTGAGTCTTTTAGAGGAATAGTCACGTTGAGCGAATTAGTTTATCGAGCCAAACGCGAGAAGTTAGGGAAACTCAATTGCGTGGTTGTTCAGCCCGATGGGACAGCGCCCATTGAAAAAGTTGCGGTCTTCTGTCATGGCTTCGGAGCGCCGGGCGACGATCTCGTCGGGATCGCTCAGGAGCTGCTCAACGAGTGCAAATCTGATGTACCGACACAATTGATCTTTCCTGCAGCCCCGCTTACGCTCGATGCGCAGGGCATGCCAGGGGCTCGGGCATGGTGGATGCTGAGCATCGCTAGACTTATTGCAGCTATGGAGTCAGGAGAGTTCGAGCAGATTCGTGAGGAAGTTCCAGAAGGCATCGATGACGCTCGCGCCGGTTTAACTGAGACAATTGAAATCGCCCTAGAGCGAACTCAGCTGACCGTACGCAATTTGCTCCTTGGCGGGTTCTCGCAAGGCGCGATGCTGTCGATGGATGTCGCTTGTCGCGGGCTAAAAGAGCCGCCGGCTGCACTTTGTCTTTACTCAGGTGCACTTATTTGTAAACAGTTATGGAAAGCAAGTGTGGCAAGATTGGGCCAGTGCAAAATCCTCCAAAGTCATGGAAGGGGAGATACTATACTGCCCTTCATCGCAGGCGTTTGGTTAAGGGACATGCTGCTCGAAGCCCAATGTAAAGTCGACTTTGCTGAGTTCGCAGGAGCGCACACAATTCCGATGGTAGCCATCACACGGACGGCCAGGTTGTTGGCTGGTATTTAAGGACCGAAAAACAAGCGGCGGGTTCGGTGGACGGGACGTCCTCGGTCCATGAATCGTGAGTTTAAATTTAGAAATCAGAAAGTCCCACCATGGCTATAGCCTATTTAGATACTCTTAGCGGCATTAGTGGCGATATGACCCTGGCTGCACTTGTCGATGCGGGTGCCGATCGTCGCTACCTACAGCAACAAATCGATTCAATCGGAATGCCTTCGGTGAAGCTCGATTTCAGTGAAACGCATCGCGGTGATTTTCGCGCCTTGCGACTGGACGTTAGGTTTCCCGATGAACATGTGCACCGGCGACTGAAAGACATCGAAGCAATGATTGGCCGGAGCAAGTTGACGGAGCGCGAACGCGACTTGTCCTTAAGGATGTTCCGGCGACTAGGTGCCGCCGAAGCCAAAGTCCACGGAATGTCCATCGACCAAGTGCACTTTCATGAAGTCGGAGCCGTCGATTCGATCGTCGACATCTGTGGAATTGCGATCGCAATTTCCAACATGGAGATCGAGCGATTGTTTGCAAGCGCGACACCTACCGGTTGTGGAACGATTCACATTGCTCATGGTCTAGTTTCCGTACCTGCGCCTGCTACGGCTGAATTGTTAAAAGGGATTCCGATTCGCAACTCTCAAATTGAAGCGGAGTTGACGACTCCAACCGGGGCTACCGTTTTGGCAACGCTCGTCGATGGTTTCGGCCCTCTGCCCGATATGCAGATTGAACGAATCGGCTATGGCGCCGGACACAAAGAGTTTAAAGAGCAAGCGAATTTGCTAAGGGTTCTTGTCGGTACCGCATCCTTGTCCGAACGCGATGAAGTGGTAGTACTCGAGACTAACATCGACGACATCACCGGCGAGCAACTTGGATTCGCCATTGAGCAGATTTGGAAAGCCGGGGCGTTGGAAGTTTTCACAACGGCGATAGGTATGAAGAAGAATCGTCCCGGCGTCCTTCTGTCGGTGCTTTGTCGGCCTGAACTACGCAGCAGTATGGAAGACTGCATGTTCAACCATACGGGCTCGCTCGGTATCCGCCGCCAGCATAGCGCGCGTCGCAAGCTTGTTCGAGACATCTTCCGAGTCTCAACAACTTTGGGCGACGCTCGCGTCAAATTGGCTCATCAACCCAACGGCGACGTTCGCATTGCGCCTGAGTATGAAGACTGCCGAGCGCTTGCGCTCGCTCACGGGATCAGTCTCGAATCCGCTTTTCAGATCGTCCGCGATGCCGCAGAACAGCATTTCGCGAAATTGAACAACGCTTCGCATTCGCATGATCACTCGCATGATCACTCGCATGATCACTCACATGATCACTCACATGATCATTCACATGATCATTCACATGATCGTGGCCACGACCACTAAGAACAGATCGGGAAAGAACTGTCCCGTGCAAACTCATTCAACCCCTAGCCAGCGGAGAGTTTTGAATAAGAGCGTTGGGCGTAAAAGGTCATGCGCGGCGCTCGTACAGAGTTTGGTCATTGAACCTCTGCATTACATTTGGCCTGAAAGGCCACGACATACCTTCGACGGAACGATATCTTTGCTCATCTAAGACTAGAAAATTGCGTTTGCGACGTTCGTCGACGGTGGTTGTGAGCCGACGGCGCTAGCGGCGCTAGCCGCGGGTGAACGAAGCGGATGACTTAAACCAATGAAGGCCCACCCAATGCCCGGCAACATTCATCAAGAGAATTGGAACTGGATCAACGACTAGTCATGTGCGACAACTACTCCGTTCACCCGCGGCTAGCGCCGACGGCTCACTGATCCGGCAGGCACAGCATGACGTCATGTTGGCTGACCCCAAAGTTCAATTGTGTTGAAGCACTAGTGCTTTGTCCAGATTAGATTTTGGAGTAGCGGAATGCGTCGAGCATTTCGTGAATTTCACATAAGTTCAACATCCGAAAGCCTTGATGGCTTCCGCTACCTCAATGAATCGCGGCTAACGCAATCGTTTGCCCCAAGAATCTAATCTGGACAAATGCACTAGTCCAAAAAAAACGCCGAAGAAAAGCAATCTTGAGGGTTGGCGAGCGAATTGCTGATCTAGCCTGTTTTTCCAAAGGGGCTACAATCTACGGCAGATTCACGCGCGTAACCCAGCACGGATGCAAGATCCAGACGACAAGCAGCAAGCCCATGAACGCAAGAACAAAAAGTGGTGATCTGATCATCGCTGATGGTGAAGAACTGAATTTGCGGAATCGCTATTTCGCAGCTTTTTTGGCTTGGATGATACCGGGCGCAGGGCATTATTACCAACGAAGGTACCTCAAGTCCGGCTTGTTTTTTGTTTGCATCCTTTCGAGCTTTTTGATTGGGATGTTTGTTGCCGACCGAAAATGTGTTTATGCATCCTGGGATGGAACGGAAAGGCGATGGCAATTTGTTTTGCAAGCCGGAATAGGTTTGCCTGTCTTGCCGGCTGCGATTCAGGGAATGCGGGAAAAGGACCAAAATCGCGAGCCAGGATTTATGGCCGCGCCCCGGTCGTCGAGTGATCTCGATGATTGGAATTTCGAGACAGCCTCTGGCTTTGATATGGGGACCCTTTACACCATGGTCGCTGGCCTGCTGAATATCCTGGTCATTTTTGATGCTTTTGCGGGGCCGTTGCCGCCGCCGATTCAAAAGGGCGATAAGAAAAAAGACAAACCGAACAAACCTGAGGCAGGTGGCGGGTCCTAGTGCTTCAACACAATTTAACTTTGGGGTTACCGTTTTATTGTCGCACGATGGTCCCGATCGTAGCTGCAACAATTGAGACAATTGTGCGACACTCAACGCCCCCGGTTCTCGCGGCGAAAAACGGACGCTAACGAGAGCGTCCTGCTTAGGAGTTTAAACTGAAGCTGGTCATTACGATGGTATAGTCTTATCAGCCGGAAGGCGTTAGAAAGCGTCCCGCTTAGGAGTTTGAACTGAAGCTGGTCATTATGGTGGTATAGTCTTATCAGCCGGAAGGCGTTAGCCTCCGGTTGTGTATTGAACCGGAGGCTAACGCCTTCCGGCTGATAAATCACCTGTAAATCCGCGTTT
>JANODD010000307.1:0-15021 GCA_031412515.1 Planctomycetia bacterium
CTGCTTGCGGTCCGCGAGATTGATGTACGACAGTGGGCAAAAAACGTGATTGGAACTACACTCGCTACCCTGCGAAGAAACGCATTGCCAGGAACAAAAATCGCATAAACGGATTTCGCCGCAATTGCTATTTGTCGCACAGCCCAGGCAGAGCCTAGTAACCAGTTGGTGGCGATCAGCGAGAAGTGTCCAAAAATCTTTAGTTATCCGCTTTCCCTGTGGACTGCATTTTAGCCCAAGAATCTCTAAGTCCGACCGTGCGATTAAAGATGGGCTTGCCAGTTTTCGAATCGACCGGATCGGTAAAGAAATAACCCATTCGCTCGAACTGAAAGTGGCTTCCAGCGGACGCGTCTGCAAGGGATGGTTCGAGCTTCGCATGAATCACTTCCAGGCTGTGTGGATTCATGTTGTTCAAGAAAGTCTTTCCTTCTGGAACATCTTCAGGATTCTCCCCCAAGAATAGCCGATCGTAGAGCCGCACTTCAGCCGTGATAGCCTTCGAAGCGCTGACCCAGTGAATCGTGCCTTTGACTTTGCGCTGCGTGCCATCGCCGCTGCCGCTGCGAGTGGCTGGATCATAGGTGCAATGAAGTTCGGTAATCTGGCCGGTGACCGGATCTTTGATCACTTCTTCGCACTTGATGATGTAGCCATAACGCAAACGCACTTCGCCACCTGGTTTGAGCCGGAAGAATTTCTTCGGTGCATCTTCTTGAAAATCATCCTGCTCGATGTACAGCTCACGAGTGAATGGAATTTTACGACTGCCGGCTGCCGGATCTTCTGGGTTGTTGACCGCCTCCATCAACTCGACTTGACCTTCGGGATAATTGGTCAGCACAACTTTCAATGGTTGCAGCACCGCCATCACACGCGGCGCCGTTGCGTTCAAGTGCTCGCGGATGCAATTCTCGAGTACGGTCACATCAATCGTGCTGTAGAACCTCGCTACGCCGATCTTTTCGCAGAACATCCGCAAGCTCTCGGGAGTAAACCCGCGTCGGCGCAGACCACTGATCGTAGGCATGCGAGGGTCGTTCCAACCCGTCACGTGCTTCTCTTGAACTAACTGCAACAATTTGCGTTTGCTCATCACCGTGTAGCTCAGGTTCAAACGCGCGAACTCGATCTGGCGCGGATGATAAATCCCCAGTGACTTGCAATACCAATCGTACAGTGGTCGATGGTTCTCAAACTCAAGGGTGCAGATTGAGTGCGTGATCTTCTCCAGTGAATCGCTCTGCCCGTGAGCCCAATCGTACATCGGATAGATGCACCACTTGTCGCCGGTTCGATGATGATGAGCTCGCAGGATGCGGTACATCACGGGATCGCGGAGGTTGATGTTCGGCGAAGCCATATCGATTTTGGCTCGCAGAGTTCTCGCCCCATCAGGGAATTTGCCGTCGCGCATGGCTTCGAACAGTTCCAAGTTTTCGGCGACGGTGCGGTCTCGGAACGGGCTGTTCTTGCCGGGCGCAGTCAGCGATCCGCGGTACTCGCGCGTCTGGTCGCTCGTCAGGTCGCAAACGTAAGCGTGACCAGATTTGATCAACTGAACCGCCCAATCGTAAAGTTGATCAAAGTAGTCGGACGCATAGTAGATTGCATCCCACTGAAAACCAAGCCAACGAACGTCTTCCTGGATCGAGTCGACGTATTCTTGCTCTTCCTTGCTTGGGTTGGTGTCGTCGAAACGCAAGTTGCATTTGCCGTTGTACTTTTGAGCCAACCCGAAATTCAAGCAAATGCTCTTGGCGTGACCGATATGCAGGTATCCGTTCGGCTCGGGCGGAAAACGGGTCTGAACGCACATGCCAGCCAGCTTGGGCAACAGTAGATCCTTGTCGATCTCTTGTTCGATGAAGTTTGCGTGTTTGGGCGCATCGTCCATGGAATCCTCAGGGGTCGGCTGATTAGCTGTGGAATTCATCCTTCACGTTCCTTTTTCACTGCGGATTCAAACGGGCAAAGTTCGTCGTCGATTTTTGATTTCGCCGCCATTGGACCTAAATTATCGCCGTCTTCGTGATTGCTGCTAGATGGCTGACAATTGCTTCGTTAACCCGCCCTGCCCGCTTCCCATTTAATGGTTCGACATCAAAATAGGATGCTTTGGTAAACGAAACACAAATGCAACGCTCGAAGGACACACCATGGGACAATTTGGAGCAATGCTTGCTGACGCAGCGACCGTTAGCCAGCGATACGCTAAACGGCTGCTTGTCGGCATCCCGGTCGACCGTTTTGCAAGATTTGCCGCTCCCGGCAAAGAAGTAATCGAATCCAACCATCCCGCGTTCATTCTCGGGCACTTAAGTCTTTATCCGGTTCAGATACTACGACTGCTAGGACTGGATACAACTTCCGTTCAGCCCTCGGATCGTTTTGCCAAGCTATTTTCTAAGGATGCCAAGTGCCAGGACGATGCACATGGCATTATTTATCCTTCGATGCAAGAGGTATCCGACGTTTTCTTCAGCACCTACGAGCACTCGCTGGCTGCCCTACGTGACGCCAGTGATTCGCAGTTGTCTGTGGAGAATCCAGTCGACAGTCCGATAAAGCAAGTTTGCCCTACGCTCGGATCGATGCTCGGATTCTATGTGACTGGGCATGTAGCCATGCATCTTGGTCAACTCAGCACATGGCGCCGCATGGAAGGCATGCCTCCCGCGTAGCTTTGCTTCGGGCCTCGTCAGCCGTCAACGCTAGGCCAATAAATCCTCTGCGAACGGTTTGCTGTTGGATAGACATTCGTGTCTTGAGCGGCAACAACTCTGTTTACCCGCGGCTAATGGAGAGTGTTGACTTAGTAGCGATTGCTCATGTGTAGAATAAAATATGCTAAATAGTTGACCGGTTTTTCGGAGCGCGGGCGTCCTTGCCCACTGAACCCGCTAGGTGACTAACGGCGACAGCAAAGAATCCCTTTACCGTCTACAAAGCGAAATCGTCAAACTCCCTTGCAAGTCACCTAGTCCCGTGCGGGCAAAGACGCCCAATGTCACTCACTTTCTAATAAAAGCTGAGTTGGCAGCCGAGACTGCTGACGAAATAATTTTGGCTCCGGTGCCTGCTAACATTGCGCAAGAGTAAACCGGTTTTCAGGAGCGCGGGCGTCCCCGCCCGCTGGACCCGCACGTTGACTCGGGCAACACTAATAAATTGGGACTTTGTCGACATAGCGAGAGCGACCCTCACGGTAGCGAGACAGCGAGTCCCGTAGCGGGCGAGGACGCCCGCGCTCCGAAAAACCGGTCATCCTCTTTGGCTAGCGTCTAGGAACATTTGTGTATTGCTGCTAAGTCAACACTCTGCAAGCTGGCAGGGGAACAAAACAGCTAAACAACTGTGCTGGCTATTAAGTCAACCCTCTTTAATGCCGTTGGCTGACATCGGCCCTACTCTGTTAATCGTAACTGCAGACCAAGTGGCTATAATGTCCCCTGGGGACAATGAAGTAAGGTTCAAGTCAACTTTTGCAAAATCAGCTTGAATGTCCAATCTGAAGTTTCCGATCCCCAAATGGTTTGCAAGTGTCGTTGCACCATTGATCGTTTGCTTGCTTTTCGCGGCCGTTTTGTGGCTGCTTCATAATGAACTTGAAGCACATCATCTAAGCGAATTTATCTCTAGCTTGGCGGCCCTGAAGCGATCCTCGGTGGCGGTCGCGGTGCTACTGACCATCGCCAGTTACAAGCCGCCTGTTTTGCATTTCGACATGGCGAACAGTTCTATAACTTCAAAGGCTTGCGTCAGTACAAAGAGAAATTCCATCCTGAGTGGCGAGCCAAGTATCTCGCCTACCCAGGCGGTTACACATTGCCCCGGGTCCTTGCCAATGTTACGACGCTGATTTCGGGCGGGATTGTACGAATGCTGCGCAAGTGATTCACGTCAAGTAACATTTGCAATAAAATGCTAAACCGAGCGGCGACGCGCGCAGTTGCCACTTATGATTACGCCACTTGATTTGCATTTATCCGTGGGACCGCTATGCCATTCCGTGGGAAAACGTGAGTCACTTGCCCACGGATGACATGGTGGTCCCACGGATGTAAGAACAAGTGGTGAATGCTACGGAGCACCTCGCCATTCGCGGATGAGCGTTCCGTCGGCTGCATTCCAGAGCCGGATCGTGCCATCGATCGAGCCGCTGGCGACTTGGGCGTTCTTGGCATGCAACGCGGAACTTAAGACCCAGTCAGCGTGGCCAGTATATTTGAGTGCGTCTTGGTTCTTCGTTAGTTCGATACGATGCAACAGTTTGTCACTGGACGGCGCGAGCACAAAGTCGGCACCACGAACAAGTCTGAATCCTTCACCGCCAACAGCTACATCGGCAATTTTCTTCGCGGCCTCAATTTCCCAGCGATGAAGCTTCTTGTCGTCACCGACGGATAACACATTCGCTCCGTCCGGTGTAAAGGCAATGCCTTTTACTGCGGCGGCATGCCCGGCGTAACTCGTCAGCAGCTCACCGTTTTCAGCGGTATAAACTTTGGCTGATTTATCGCGGCTAGCAGAGGCCAACTTCTTGCCATCATCGCTCCAAGCAAGTGCATTGACCCAGTCCGCATGGCTGGCAAGTGTTTGCAGAACATTGCCTGTCGCGGCATCCATCACGCGAATCAATCCGTCAGCACCGCCAGCAACGAGTCGCGAGCCATCGGGACTGTAAGCGACATCGAGGACCACATCGAACGTGCGGCCACAAACAGTCACAACAGCGCCGGTCGCATAATCGATCATGCGAACCTCGCCGCTTTTCCCAGGACTACCACATGCAACAGCCAATCGCGTTCCGTCAGGGCTGACCGCGATCGCGTAGACACGTTCAGCGATATTTTTTATTCGCCGAACTAGAGTACCATCAGCTGTATTCCAGCAAAGCAGTTCGTGGTATCCGCTGGAAACAAGCTGACTACCATCCACTGAGAAAGCGAGGCAAGTGATCGGTAACATCGCCGAGTATTTTGCTGGGGGATCGGGGTAAACGGTTGGCGGGGCAACTAGATAAAGCGGATCGTTTGGCTTCGTTCCGTCAAAAGCTGCGCCGCTGGTGATCCATTGTTTCAGCAACTCGAGTTGCGCTGCGGGAAGTGGTTCGCTCTCGGCGGGCATTCGCTCCGAAGCATCGGTGGTCACTACGCGTCGCCACAGTTCGCTCTCCTCAATTTTCGATGCGGTAATTGGAGCCGCCCCTGAATCACCGCTTTTGGATAGATACTCAAAAGTATCGATGCGATAGCCGCCTTCTGCTTTCTTCGCACCATGACAGGCGACGCAATTATCGACCAGGATGGAAGCAACTTGACTGCTGAAGCTAATTCCGTCGGCAGCAAACGTCAGTTGTACTGTGAGTAGGTATACGAGCAACGAAGCAACGTTGGTTTTCATGGCGGGAGTTCTATTAGGCGGGAATGGCGGCGGGAACCATGTAATAAGCTTCGTTCATTATAGTTCGAAGATCGCTGGACGTAGCTTGGGACCATTTGCCACTCGCAACGGTAGCTGGTTTCGTGAGAAACCGGAGCGCGCTACTAATGCTCTGTCTTCTGCATCCGGTTTCTCACGAAACCGGCTACCTTACTGAATTCCACTGCGTTGCCTACTTGGCCGTTGCGTCGTAGAGCGGCAAGTGTCGGTAATTCACTTCTAACGACAGTAAATTAAGCGTCGTGACATACAAGCGGCCGCCATATTTGGCCCACAGATCTGCAGTGGGCTGGTACGGGTCCCAACTACCTGCATTCGGTCCTTCGGTGACTTGTGTTTCAATCAACATCGGATACAGCGTACTGTTCCATCTCTTCCAGCGTTCACCGCCCATGTGGAACATCACTTGAGTCGAATAATACCAATAGTAAGTGTCTCGCAATGTCGCGTCTTTGGTCCCGGCCGCCGGAGGATTTGTAAGCAGATAGTCCGCTCCCGCAGTCATTTCTTTTTGACCGCGCTGCCAACCGAAATACAATCGCATCAACAAACCGGCACTTGTCATTACGGGCGTTGGTTCGCGACCATGACGCTGCTCGGGTGTGTCGGCCGCAAATGGATTATAGCGGTACAAGTACGGGACGGCTTGTGAAACTTGACTTTGGTCCAAGTACTTTTCGATGCGATCAAAGGTCGGTTTCGGCACGTCCAAACCTGCCAGTTGACCACTCTTAAAGGCCATCATGAACCAGCCCGAAACGCTCGTATCAGTTCCGTTACCTGGGCGGTATCGCCAACCGCCACGCTGCTTGTCTTGACTTTCCACCATAAAGTTGATGGCCCTCTGAGCCGGGTCACGGAGCGAGGGATCTTGCGTCATACCATACGCTTCACAAAGCGCCAGTGATGCGATTGCGTGACTGTATAACCATGCATTTTGATCGGAGGCTGGATCTTCGGGCTTGTAGAGATCACCGTCAGGTTGTTGATTCTTAACCAAGAACTGAATCGCTTTACCAACATTGTCGGCGTATTGATATTGCTGATGGGTGTAACCAGCTCCTTGAAACGACAACAGTGATAAAGCGGTTGCGGCAGTGTCGCTGCGAATCAAAACTTTTGTATCAAAATCTTGGAGACGCCACGCGCCGGACTTTGACTGGTGCTTCGATAGAAACTCTAGTCCCGATTCAATCGCTTGTTCCGTCTGTGGCCCCCAGGCGGTGTCATCCATAGATTGATTGTCTTTCAAGCGATCGAGACGTTGTTTGAATGCGGGCTTGGGAAGCGGAATACTATTGCCGGCGGCCAGCGGACCGCCGATTTCTTGCCGCGAGAACCGCTGCGAATCAATTTCCATCATGGGTAGCGGTTCAGGCATGCGACCGCTTCTTGGAACGATCACACCGTCTCGTGTTAGTTCAGCAAGGCCACCGCGTCCAAGGTCGGCTTTGATATCCAAGTTAAGACCGCCGACTTCGCTAGGTGAAGTCAACGAAGTTGAAGTTGATCCTGCGCGAGCATTGAAATCTGCGGGACCGGAAGCTCGAAGGTCACCGGGACTCGATGCTTCTACCAAATCTTGCGCATCCGGAACAGCGATCGCGCCGCCCAGCTTTGGATTGCGGTCACTAGATTGACGAGTAAGTCCATTGCTGACAGATTGATTCGCGGGCTCGTTAGTCGAAGGTGTGAATGAGTCGCTTGCGCGCGCTAAGCCTTCGGGCACGCCGGCGGCTCGTGTCCCTGTGACTCCTTCACCGGGTATCCCAGGCAACCCCAATGATCCGTAGCTTGGATTGACTGTTTCACCGCGGCCGGTACCGGCTTCCGTTGGATTCAATCTCGCGTTGTTAGATTCACCGCCCGCGACGGCGTCCGTTGTAGGAACGGCAATAGGACCGGCCAAACCAGTCGTACCCACCGTTGATTTCTGAATCGATCGACCAGAGCCAGTCATCCCAGCTACGTCCTCTGAAGCGGCGGTCCCCTGCCCTGCCCTTTGCGGCAATGCAGCATTTGAAACTCCATCAGTGCCATTCGACAAGCCTGGCATTCGACTCGTCATTGCACTTTGAGGCAATCCGATTGCGGGCAATCCAGAAGTCGATCGTTGAATTTGGGAATTGCGAAGCGCAAGGCTGCTCATGGCGGAGTTTAAGTCGGGCTCGGCTGACTCGGGCATCGCAAGCGAATCAACACCTTGGATCGGCAGCGATCGTGGGGCCGCTGATGAACTGCGACCGCCGGCTGACTCGCGTGCAAAGGCACTCGGTGAATCTCCTGATGCAGGCGATGGTACTCGAAGTTCCGCCGATCGGTCCGCGCGACGTGCAAGGTTATTGCTCTTCGTCAGACTTGGGTTTAGTTTCGGCGCATTGGTTGGTGCAGCGATACTTGGCTTAGAGTCGCTAGCAGCGCGTGAGCCCGTGGCAGCTTTTTCACTTGCAGCAATTGCATCCGCACTGGGCTCTGCATTACTCGTAATTGCATCGGGCACATCGATTGTTTTGCGTTGCTTGAGTGCAGGCGATTTGTTGCTGCGAGTCTTTTGAATGCGAGTATCAGCCAAGGGAGTTGTTTCGACTGCATCACGACGATCTAGGGTTGCCGCTAATGCTGCTTTGGGAGCTGCGGCTGCGAAATCATTTCGCAGAGTAGCGCCCGAGGTTCTACCTCGCTCGCCGGTGACCTCCGCCAGGCGCATGGGTTCCGGTGAAGCACTTTCGGACGCAGGTGCAGATGCTTCAGGAGACGATAGGGATGATCGCAGTAGCTTTGCTTCACTTCGCGATAAGGCAGCCATCTGATCGTTTGCCTGTGGTGGCGGCAACTGAGACTTCTGGCGCGGAACAAGGTGTGGTGTTGGGCTCTTCTCGATGTCTGGCTTGGGGCTAACCAAGTCGGTTTTGAGTGCTCTTGCTAACTGCAAAGTATCCTCGCTAACGTCCTTTACTTCAGTCGGTTGATGAGTCGTGGGCACATATCGCAAATAGTCGGGACGTTTTTCTGAACGCGGCGAGGCTACGTTGTGATACCGTGGTGCCGGTTGCGTCTGACTTTCAAGCACCTTCCGCTCTGCTGCGAGTTCTTCGAAAATGTCAGGCCACATCCGGGCGAATATGACAACGTTACCCGCATAAAGTGACATCAACAAATGCAACAGCAGACTTAGCAAGAACGCGATTTGCAACGACCGTTCAACACCGCGACTGGTGAAATTCCTGAGCAACAAAGTCAGACCGACCAGAACCAAGGGTGTCACAACCGCATAGGACCATGGGTTGTATTGCAATTGCGGATCATCTGTTTTCAAAAACTTGAATGCAATCCAGATAACAACGCCACCGAGGGCAAGCAATATCGCGTTTAAAAGCCAAGCGGGCTCCTGCTCTTCGGCATTCCCCTGCAAAGAATCTCTCTGCGGAGAGACTCCGATCAGCTGAGATAAACGTGGCGATGACGACACTATTATTCCTCTTCAGCGATAGACAGCGAATAAGCCGCGCCGCACTTGATACAAACATCCATGACAGAAACGGGAGCTTGAGTTGGAACACGTCTGTCAGCGCGAATGATAACTGCGGGACGCAAAGGATTGTCGACAACCGCGCGCGTAATTAGGGCATCTAAATCGGCGGGCTTTACCACTTGCTCATCGACGATAAAGTTCCCTGTTTCGTCAATATTCACCACCAGCTCACTGGGTTCGGCGGTCATGGGCATTGCGTTAGCTGCTGAGGGTAACGGAATATCGAGCGTCCGTTCATCTTCGCTTAGCCGTGATGCGACCATGAAGTAAATCAGCAACAGCAAGACCACATCGATCATGGCTGTTAAATTCAAGGCCACCAGTGCATTTCCGCGATTGATTTTTACAGCCATGGTTGACCCTTAACTGTTGCGAGCGGCAGAGTGGGGTGGAGGTGGCGTTGGACGAGCGGACTCGAGAGGACGTCCACTGGTTGCAGGTGGCCTATCGCGAGCTACCAAACCTTGAACTTGCAGATCGTAGCGTACTTTGCCTTCGTAGCGTTCGAAACGCGGAATCAATCGTCGAACAAGTTCTTCAACGCGTCCGACTAAATTTGTAATCCGCCCTTCGAAATAATAAGCAAATATGACGGCGGGGATCGCGACGGCAAGTCCACCAAGTGTGTTGACGAAGGCTACATAGATACCTTCTGCAAGGAACTCGGATTTGTTCTTTCCAGTTCCCAATTGCGTCGTGTTATAAAAGGCAATGATCATGCCCCAGACTGTTCCAAGCAATCCCATCAGCGGCGCCACGGTCGTCGCAAGACTCAACCAGCGGACGTTGTGATACATCCGGTCCGTTTCACGTTGGCAAGTTTCAGAAGTCGCACTTTCAAGTTCGACAACAGGTCGCCCAACTTTTTGGAGCATGCCTTCTAGTACACGACCGGCCACGGATGGGTAGCGTAACGCCAACTGATAGACCTCTTGCGGCTCGACTGGCCTGCCCGACTCGAGCATTAATTCGATCCCACGACGGATGCGAGACGGCAGGATGCGTTCGCGTCTGAGAGCGATGAATCGGTCCAAAGTCATCGCTACCACAATCAAACTCAAGATCCCGAGCGGGATCATTAACACGCCGCCTTTTACAACCAAATTTAGAAAGCTCAACTCATCACCCAATCCCGCGTTCGGAACGGGTTTCGCCGGTGCCGCGCGTGCGGCTGCGGCTTGATTGGCTAAGCGCCCAAGTTCCGCTTCGCTCAACGAACCTTTTTCCTGTGCAAACCCGATGGTTACCGTACAGAAGCAAAACGCAAATAAACAGCCATAGACTGCAACAGAATTGCGGCGCGAAAACGATGGCATTTCCAAGCTTTTCTGAGAAGGAATTATGCGAGTGACTAATTTAGCTTAAGCAACACCTAGTGCTTTGTCCAAATTTAATTTTAGGATCAACATCAGTGAGCCGACGGCAGTAGCCGCGGGATCAGTGAGCCGACGGCGCTAGCCGCGGGTGAGCGAAGTGGTTGTCGTGCAAGATTAAAAGTTTGTCCAACGTTAATCTGTCGACCGCAAATCGTTGGTCTTAGATTGTTAGTAGGTTACGTCGAGTCAAATACTTCGTTCACCCGCGGCTAGCGCCGACGGCTCACACTTCACCCGCGGCTAGCGCCGACGGCTCACATCTACGACTCTAAAATTAAATTTGTACAAAGCACTAGCCAATTGGCAAACGTCCTCGCTTGTGCGTTTTGAGTGTCGAACAATTGTCTCAATGGTTCTGGTCACGATTGTGTGTCGAACAATTGCCTCAATTGTTCATGTCGCGATTGTGACAATCGTGCGACACTAAAACTGCTAACGCAGCTTGGACATTTCTCCAAGTTTCTTTTGTGCTTGGGCGGCCAAGACGTGCGCCGCATGCCGATTAACAATGAACTGGTAGAACTCTTTAGTCGCTTCGATAACCTTATCGCGTCCTTCTCCGTTAAGGTTATTGATTAAGACTTCACTGCAACGAGCGGCTTCAAAGGCACTCTTGGCTTGCCAGTTTTTAATGTCCTCAGGCGCCTTTTCGGCCCCGAATCCATACATAACGCGCTGAAACTCGGCGATAGCTTTCGCAAAATCTCGTTGAGAAAAGTAGACTTCGCCCATCATGAAGCGGGATCGTGCGGCCGTTTCGTTACGGTATTTGCTCGCAACTTCGGAGTAGAGCTTAAGAGCATCTTCGAGTTTGTTTTGTTGCTGGGCACAGAAGGCCATCTCGTAGATCACCGTCGACAAATAAGGAGTGTTCGGGTACCGATCGGCGACCGCTCGCAACCATTTTTCGCATTCGGTCCATTGCTTGAGTTCGCGACAACATTGACCGCCATGCAAATAGATCAAAGTCTTTACTTGATCAGAAGCCAGCGATTTCTCGCCGGCGGCTTCAAGCGAATTTTTGGCGGCCTCATACATGGGCAATGCTTCCGCAAACTTGTCTCGTTTGAAAGCGCATTCGGCTTGCATAAAGCTAGCATCGACCGCAAGCGTTCCTTGAGGAAATTCTTTGGCTTGTTTGCGGAACTGTTCTGCCGCTTGCTCATAAGCTTCTTGCTGGAACAGGCTCCAACCCAGCTTATAGTACGCCTTCTCAAGTAGACTCGCGCTTTTCGTTTTGCTCAGGACACTTGCATACGACTTAGCGGCCTCAGCGTACTTTTCCGCCGTGTATTGGCTCTGGCCGACCTGATAGAGCGACTCGGGCAAGAAATCGCTGCTCGGATACTTCTCAGCAAGTTGACCAAAATACCTGGCGGCTAGTGCATTGTCGGACTTATCCTGAGCCAGCCAACCGAGTTCGTAAAGTACTTTATCCATGGCAACAAAATCAGGCACCTCACTTAGGATGCGCTCAAATTGCAATTGAGCCTTCTCGGGCTGTTTGGCGTCAACATAAGCCATCCCCATTTCGTACAGGCAGTTTGCAAGTGAAGTGCCAGTTGGTTTGGCCGACATGAATTTTTCAAGCGCTGCCAAGGCGTCGGCTGGATTTCCGAGCTTGCGCAAGCAAACACCTTCGGCCAACAGCGCTTCTTGGCTGATCGCATCGCTGCGTCCGGCGACGAGAAGTGGTTCGAGTTCTTTGCGAGCTGGTTCGTACTTCTCCTGCTGCATGAGACTCCAGGCAATGCCGTACTGTGCGAAGCCGTGGAAACCCTTTGCCGCTTCACTCGCCACGATCGCGCGATAACGCTGAATGGCGTCATCGTACTGACCACTGGCCGCTGAGATTTGTCCCAACCGATATTCGATTTGCGGCTTAAGTCTTGTATTCGGATACTTCTTGAGCAGATCTTCAAGTGTGCTCTTGGCAGTCGCTGGGTCTTTCTTGCGTTGATAGGCTTCGGCAAGCAACATCAGCGTCTCGTCAGCCTGTGCCCAGTTGCTGCTGGTCTTGTGACTCGCTTGGAATTGCTCGATCGCGGTATCGATCTTCTCTTGAAACAAGTAGCTTGCCCCGAGAATAAACTGCGCGTCTGCCTTTAGTCGAACGTCAGCTAATGAAGGGAGTTCTTTGTTGAGCAAGTCGATCGCAGCCGGATACTTGCCGCCTAAGTAAAAAGCCATCGCCTGTCGAATCGTCCACATGCCGCGCGACGGATTTTTAGGATCCGACTGAATCAATTTACTATAGGCCTCTGCCGATGCTGCATGTTCACCTTGTTGCAGCAGCGTCTCTGCGGCCACATAAGCGACATCGTTGCGAAGTGGATCCTGTGGGTATTTTTTCAGAAACAATTCGGACCATTTACGAGCGGACTCGAGTTTCTGAGATTGAAGTGCACTGAAGGCCGCGTTGTACGCAGCCCGTGGTGCCAATGGATCCTCTGGATGGTCAGTAGCAATCAACTCATAAGCTGCGCGAGCCTTTTCCAACTGCGAGGGCTGTTCGTAAAGAGCGTCCGCATAGTCCATCTGCAAAGAGATATGAAGCGGAGAATCTTTCGTCCAGCTCAACGCATCTTCAAGCATAAGAATCGCCTCAGCCGACTTGTTCTGACGCATCAGAGTCATTGCCAGCCAGTGAGCGGCATCGGCTGAACGATTTGCTTTGTCACTTAGCAAACCCTTAAACTTAGTCGCCGCATCGTCCCAGCGATTTGCCCGGAACGCAGCTTGACCAGCCGCTAGCGTTGCGGTCGATAAGTGCTTGGACTGAGGAAAACGCTTTTGTAGCTCGTCATACTTTTGCGATGCTTCGTCGATCTTGTTTTGTTGGGTCAACGAATACCCAAGTCGCAATAATGCATAGTCGGCCATCGCGTTCTTTTCATCAGCAGCCAAGGCTCGCAACAAAGTCGTCGCCTCATCAAAGTTCTTCTGCGAGATCAAAATATCCGCCATCCGCATCTGTACTTCGTTTCGCAACCGATGATCTTTGTGTTCAGCCAAAAAATCGCGATAAACACTGATCGCTTTCTCGTTTTGTTGTACCTCTTCGTGAGCTACGCCGAGAGCGTATTGCGAGTCAGGCCGCAAGGATGATTTTGCAAAGGCTTTGTTCTTCAACAGCGATTCGTAGCGTCCGATGGCTTTGTCGCGGGCGCCCAATGTGTATTCAATCTCGGCCAAGTAGAAAATTGCTTGATCGGCCGAAGCCCCTTCGCCATACGATTTCAAAAACTCTGTTAACCGATCGCGAGCGGTCTCAAGCATCTGCTTTTGTTTCGCCGAGCCCGGTTCTTCTAATTTAGCGCGCGAGAACAGACACCAATTAAGTTGAAGGAGCGATTCTTCGCGAATGTCCAACTTCTGATCTTTGAGCGCTTCAGAAAATGCTTTCTCGGCCGATTCATAGTCGGGCTTGTCGAGTTGCATGTAGCAAACGCCAAGGTAGTGCCAGCTCTTGCTCGCAAGTGGATCTTCAGGAAACTCCTTCAGCAGCTTCTTCCACTCGTCAATGGCGAGAGGGAATGCACCGTTGTTTTGATAATTCGCCGCATCTGCGTAATAACCTACGGCTTTGCGACTAGACGTTTGCCCAGCTCTGTCAGCAGCCGGTTCTTTATCCTGTTTCTTATCCTGTTTCTTATCCTGTGCCTCAGCCAATGAGCCGGTGAATATGAATAAAAGAGCAAAACAGAGGAAGCGAGTTAGGTTGGGCATGTTTCAGTTTTCCGTTTTCCAATATTTCCATTTTTTCGGTGTCTTTCGACCACCCATACCAACCCTATCCGAGTTAGCCGTAACCACGTTAGTCGAGAAACAACATGGCTATCGGAGTCCTAGTGTACCGCAACCACTAAACCCGGGAAAGATTGAGCTGCGGCGACAGATGCTGTATAGCTCACTGTGGAAAACACCCAACCAACCCACTTTAACGAGTGTTGCATTTGACTGTCGCACAATTGTCCCAATTGTGGCTTTCCGAATTATTGCAGGTTAATTGTGGCTGGAACATGACTCAAAATTTAGAACGGCCACAATTGGGACAATTGTGCGACACTCGAAGCGAACTTGGCGTAAATCTGCCTTCGGTGTCCGCTATCACGATGGCTGTTAAACTTGGCGGCAAAGGTGACGTGTCTGAGTCTCACGTCGTTTGGCGCATACAACGTGGCGCACCGAGTACTCCGACACCATTACTCGTTGGTGATGAACTTTACTTTGTCAACGACAAGGGAATTGCTTCTTGTGTGGACGCCAAGACGACTTAGTAGCAAAACTCGAGAATCTAACGTCATGCCTAACTGATCACTTTTCTTTCTTCGATCCGTGGGACCACCATGTCATCCGTGGGAAGGAGGTATACGTCTTCCCACGGATGACATAGCGGTCCCACGGATAAATACACTTGTCTGCAAAGACTTTGCTCCGCGACTACTGGTATTAAGCGTTCTCCAGCGCCGTCGTGATTGGCTTGCAGTTGGCACGACACGCCGCCAGCAAAGAGTCCGTTTATCGTCTACAAAGCGAGATCGTTAAACTCACTTGCAAGTCACCAAGTCCCGTGCGGGCGAGGACGCCCGCGCTCCGAAAAACCGGTCATCCACTTTGGCGAGCTTCTGAGAACCTCTGTGTTTTGCTGTTAAGTCAACACTCTCC
>JANODD010000308.1:0-10159 GCA_031412515.1 Planctomycetia bacterium
GTCACTCCGCGCTGAGCGTTGAATGTGGCTATTAAAACCTCTAGAATGCGAAACCGAATATTCAATATTTTCGCATTCAGAGTGTCCAAATGCTCTTAGGTATTGATCCCAAAGTTGATTTTGCATTTAAGCTGATGTTGGGCAACCCAGCACACCCTTCAGCGACCATCCATTTTCTAAATGCGATGCTTCGGCTACCCGTTCCGATCGTCGAGGTCACCATCCTCAATCCCATCCAGGGTAAGGACCGGTCGGTCGATAAACTGGTCGTGCTCGACATTGCAGCGCGGGACCAGCTCGGGCGTCGCTTCAACGTCGAAATGCAGACGACTTTGCCTGCGGGGCTCCCCAAGCGAATCCTATACTACAACTGTTTGAGCTACCTACGTCAGATCAAGGAAGGCGACGGTTACTCCGCTCTCCGGCCCGCGATTAGTATTTGTATTCTGGATCGCAAGTTTTTTTCCAACGAGTCTCGTTACCACCACACGTTTCGTCTGCGTAGTGATTTTGGAGATTTGGTTCTGACGGACGATTTCGAGTTTCACATCATTGAGTTACCAAAATTCACCGTAACAGCGAATGCTGTTCGAGTTCTTCCTGCGGAAGAAAAGTGGTTGTTTTTGCTGAGGAACGCTGCGACAATGGAACTAAACTGGTTGTATGACACGTTTGATGAGCCGGAATTTAAGGAAGCGCTAGGAGTATTAGAAATGATCGCGAAGAACCCCGAAGACCTTCAGTTCTACGAAGCTCGTTTAAAATTCCTTCGCGATGAGAGAGCAAAAATAGAAGCCGCTCACGAAGAAGGCAAGGAAGAAGGCAAGGAAGAAGGCAAGGAAATAGGTAAGGAAATAGGCAAGGAAGAAGGCATTGCGATTGGAATCGAGAAGGGTATGCTGATTGCCAAAGTCCAGATATATCAAGGCGATCTGGGCGATGCGATTGCGGCTAAAGATGATCTGTTGAAGCTGACGACTAGCCAACTCGCCGACCTTGCTCAGCAACTTCAAGTGAGAACCGAATTGCGAGATGCTTAAACCACTCAAGCTGTGCGTTGCCCTACTGAAAGCAACGGACCAAATTCGAGATGACTTACGAGTGTTTTTCTAGCCGCTTCTGCACAATCAAAAACCAATTTAACGTGGATAAGTCCATCGCCTTGAGATAGACTAAGATCTTTGAAGCTCGCGATGGCGGGCGCACTCGCCGATCGCCATCCTTCCTGCTCCGTTAATGTCCAACACCACCCGCCTCCTAACTCCCGAAGATCGCGACGCGGTGGCGCGACTTCAGTTGCTCGCGCGAGGTGTTGTCGAAGGAATTACCGTCGGTCGTCATCGTTCCCCGCACAAAGGTGCCAGCGTCGAATTCAAAGAACATCGCCAGTATGTCAAAGGCGATGAAATTCGATCGATCGACTGGAAACTGTTTGGCAAAACCGATCGCCTCTACATCCGACAGTATGAAGATGAAACCAACCTGCGAGCCATGATTCTGCTCGATCAAAGCGGATCCATGGGCTACTGCGGTGCACGGGCTTCCGGTGTCAGCAAACATCTCTTTGCAACTCGTTTGGCCGCCTGCTTGGCCACACTGCTCATTAGTCAACAAGACGCCGTCGGACTATGTACCTTTGATACAGCAATCTGCGAATTGATTCCAACTCGTGGCAAAGTCAGTCACCTCCTCGCAATTAGTGAATGCTTGGTTCGATCACAAACAGCCAGCGAAACAAAACTCGGCCCCGTACTTCAGCAAGTTTCCGAGAAGCTCAAGCGACGCGGAATGCTCGTCTTGATCTCCGATTGCTTTGACGACGTCGAGTCTCTCATGAAGTCGCTCTCCTACTTCCGACATTCAGGAAACGAAGTCGTGTTATTCCAAATCTGGGACCGCGACGAACTTGATTTTCCTTTCGGCCAGCGAACTCAGTTTCGTTCATTAGAACTCGCCTCGCATCAGCGCCTGGTCGACCCAAACTCGATTCGAAATGAGTATCTGAAGCGCGTCGCGGAGTTTCGTCAAACGTTGACAGACCGCACGGCGACAGAACGAATCGATCTGATCCAGTGCACCACCGATCAATCCTATTCGGAAATCCTGTCGACCTATATCGCCAAACGTGAAGGCTCGCGACGTGGGGGCTCACGATGAGTTTCTTGAATTGGATATTGCTCGGCGGTATAGCTGCCTTCACGGCGCCGCTGATCATTCACTTGCTCAATCGCACTCGTTTCAAAGTCGTCGAGTGGGGCGCGATGCATCTGCTCGACGCAGCCATGCAAGTCAATTCACAGCGGATCCAGTGGCAGTCATTGTTGCTCCTGTTACTTCGCTGCTTGATCCCAATACTGCTCGCCCTCGGACTAGCTCGGCCTGTATTTACTAGCTGGCGTTCGGCGGGCGGCGCCGGCGACAAATCCCTGGTGATTCTCATCGATAACAGCATCTCGATGCAGGCGATGGGAAATTCAGGGTCCACACATTTCGATCAAGCCATTCAACAAGCCCAAGCTATTATCCAACGCCAAGCACCTGCAACTGAACTGAGCGTATGGACAATAGGCGGACTGCCGATCGATGTTCTAAACGGAACCACTTTCGATCACGCGCGAGTTTCCAACAAACTCCAAGGTCTAGCAAGCGGTGCCGGTAGTGTCGCGGTCCAAGCTTCACTAGCCGCCGCCTTGAAACAAATAAGTTCTATGCAAAATGCGAGTCGCGAGATCATCGTCATCAGCGACTATCAGAATCACGAGTGGCAAACGCTCGCAGAAGCCGAACGTACTGCATTTAAACAACAGTTAGCTGCAGAAAAAATACCCGCCCAGTTAACACTTCTACCACTGCGAGATACTCCTGAGAAAATGAATCTGTCCGTCGCAATCGAAGCCCCGGAGCAACCGCTAGTTGTCGTTGACCAGGTGTTTCGTGTATCAGCCAAAGTGGACAATCATGGTGACCAACCTGCGGACAATGTGTTGATTGTCTTACAAGTAGCTGGAGCCGAAGTCGCCAGCCGTCGATTAACAGTGCCACCAAACGGAGCAACCCAAGCTGTCTTTGACTGCCAGATTGAATCGCCCGGTACGCACGCGATAGAAATAAAAATCGACGATACAACAGGACTGGCTGCTGACAACTCCAGTACCCAAATTGTCACTGTTCGAACGCCGCTGCGAGTCTTGCTGGTCGATAAACAAACAAGTGCACCTGCGTTACAGCGAGCTACCGGCTACTTGTCGCTTTCGCTCTCGCCGTTTCAATCCAGCGACTCGGGCAAGAATTTTATTCTGACACGGGTAATTCATCCCGATCAACTTACCAAGAGCGAAATTGCAGAACACGATGTCATCATCATGGGCGACGTGCCACGATTAAACGACAAAATGGCCGATGAAGTCGCCGCGTTTGTTCAACAAGGTGGTGGTTTGTTACTCTTCTCTTCGAAGACGATCGACAAAAATTGGCACAATGCCCGCTGGGGTTCAAGTTCAAAATCATCGCTCCTGCCGGCTGATTACTTACCTGAGGTTAAGCCACTGGCGAATGTTGCTCATATTTCCGAGGAGCAATCACCGCATGTGGCACTTGGCTTCTTAAAGCAACTTGGCAGTGAGAATTTCTCATCAGTCGAAGTAAAGAATGTGCTGGGCTTGAAGCTAAATTCTACCAATGCATCGGCCGAGATGGCCCCACGTGTTTTGCTCAAGCTCGACTCTGGCGAAGCCGTGCTAGTTGCCAAGCCATTCGGCGCGGGCAACGTCCTGCAATTCTCAACCTCCGCGGACACCGCCGATACCAATCTTCCCTTGCGGCCCATTTACGTGCCACTCATGCAAGGCCTCGTGCAGTGGCTCGCGATAGGCATCGACTCCAATCGCAATTCGATTACCGGTCAGTCGCTTGCGATCAAGTTCTCTTCGAAACCTCTAGATGAAAGAGCGAAACCTACCCAACGTGTCGCGACTGTGACATTGCCAGATCGATCGCAGGTGGAAAAATCACTCGAACCAGATGGACTGTTCAGCTTCAGCGAGACAGCTTTTCCGGGCGTCTACTCTATCGTCATTAGCCAAAAGGCAGGCGATCGCAAAGCCCAAGACGTTGAACACTTTGCAGTCAATGCACCGAGCGAAGAATCCGAGTTGCAGTTTTTGACGCAGCAACAGATCAGCGAACTTGCAACGGCAACTGGTGCAAGCGTAGCGGCGGATGCACAAGAGTTGCTAACGATGCAGAGTCTTCGCGCCAACGGTCGTGAAGCTTGGCGTTGGTTTCTCTTGGCTTTAGTCGCGCTCTTGTTTGTTGAATTGTGGTGGCAGCAACGTATCACGCGAGGCCCACTATGAATAGCCTGCGACTTCTTGGCGATTGGCCTTGGCCAGTTGGTTTTTCGCTTGCGGTCATCGTAGCACTCGCCGCTTGGTTTATGTATCGTCGCGAAACTCGCTCGCTCTCGTCTCGCAATCGATGGTTGTTACCACTGTTGCGTTCGTTCGCAATTTTTTTATTGATGTTGACTTTTCTCGAACCGGTCATTCACCACCGCGTTCGGCAAGGAAATCCTGGCCGCGTTACTTTCTTGATCGACGGCTCGCAAAGCATGTCGGTGCTCGACGATCCGAAGGTGACAGACAATACTCGCAAGTCTCGTTTCGACCGGGCCGTGGACCTTCTACTTCGCAATGAACAGTTATCGCTCGAGAAACTAAGCGAAGAATTCGAAGTCACAATCAAACGATTGGACAACGGCCAAACTTCGACACTCTGGGAATCAAACGACGAACACACTACAACTCTCCCAGACTCACCGACCGCATGGTCTCCAGCCACATTAGCAAGCACGTCGGCTTTAGGTGATGCAATTGCAGAACGCCAACTATCAAAAACCGGAATTGTGAATGCATCCGAAACGCAAAGCAATCAGTCCGTTGTGGTGCTACTCAGTGATGGACAAAATAATTCAGGTGCCTCCCCTTTGGAAGTTGCGTCTCAGTCCGATAACAGGTTGATATTCGCGGTCGGTTATGGCGCGACTGCAGAGGCGTCCGATCTCGCCATTCAGTCCATCGACTGTCCGCCCCGCGTATTTCGTACCGATACCTTGCGGGGTACTCTGCTGTTGAAAGATCGCATTGGCAATGGAAAATCATTTGTTGCATCCTTGACCGTTGCAGAAAAGATCGTGTGGCAGCGAAAGCTGACTGCTGAGAATATCGCGTCGCGGCGAGTCGAGTTCTCAATGCCCACTGCACCGCTCTACGAACTCTTGCAGAAAAAGATGCCGCCGAATGTAAAGTATGCTGTGCTGCCACTACAGATCTCTGCGAACGTTACGTCGGATGTACCCGAGTCGAACTTAGAGAACAATGCAGCGGTGACAAATATTGCAATCGCGGCCCAGCGTTCACGCTTGCTACTTTTGGACGGTCGCAGTCGTTGGGAGAATCGTTATCTAAGAAACATGTTCGATCGCGATCCGGCTTGGCAAGTCGATAGCCAAATCGCTTCTGAGCCAGCCGACTTTCAATTCCCTAAATCGCGCGATGAGCTTTTTCAATTTGATCTTGTTGTGCTCGGCGATCTGCCCGGTAAGATGCTGACGCGCGAACAAGCCACTTGGTTGCGCGAGTTCGTCGAGCTGAACGGCGGCGGGCTGATATTAATCTCCGGTGCTCGTCGCTTTCTTGCCCAGCCGGAATATGCAGAACTCCAAAAACTGTTTCCGGTAACTTGGGCTAGCCGCGATGCAATTCAATCAGGGGCCATGCAGCGATTACCCAAACGCGTGGAACTCACCAGCAGCGGCCAGTCACTGGCGGCCCTTCGAATCGACACCCGCGGCGAATCCGAAAGCCGAGCGCTATGGACTCAGTTACCAAGCTTGCAGTTTATCGATAAGGTCGATGTGCTGCCCGGTGCCGAAGTACTTGCCACAGCCATCTCCGAAGTTGAATCGCAACCGCTGCTCGTCACAAGACGCTTTGGCGCGGGCCGCGTCTTTTTTTCAGCGACCGATGAAACATGGCGTTGGCGGTACAAAGTGGCTGATGTCGTGCATCAACGACTTTGGAATCAACTAGCTCGATGGGTCATGCGAACGCCAATGGCAGTGCAGGGTGAGTTTGTTTCACTCGATTGCGGCGAAGCCAGTTACGCAGTAGGAAAGAATGTCGAGATCCGTGCCCAGCTGCGATCCCCAAATGGTTTACCCGCTTCTTCCAAGTCGCCGATCGCCTTGCTCTCTTTAAGCGGCGATGTTGTCGCAAGAGTTCCACTGATCGAAGACCCAAATGTTCCTGCAACTTATTTTTCAAGTATGGGCTCTCTCCCCGCGGGTGATTACGACGTGTCCCTTGAAGCGGCTGGTTTCAGTCGCGAGGCCCTCGATGTGCATGCGAATTTCGCCGTCATCAGTCCTCCAAGCACCGAGATGCAACGAACCGAGTGCGACGATCAATTGCTACGTGAGTTGGCCGCAAAAACGGGTGGCAAATACCTTCCGGAGACTGAGGCAGGTCAACTGTTCCCACTCCTGCGACCATTTAGCAGTGGTCGGTTCGTTGAATCGGATACGATCGTCTGGCAGACTTATTGGTGGTTTACCGCGGCAATGATTCTTCTGATCACTGAATGGTGGCTGAGAAAGCGTGCAGGTCTAATATGAGCACAGCCTTGAATGAAATCACATTTCTTAGACTAGAAGAGTTTCGTCGTCGTCGGCTTGCCCTCACTATCTCGCGGGGATGGGCAGCAGTGATCACGGTGTTTATCGCAACACTATTTGTGGCGGTTCTCGTCGATGCCGTGTCAACTATTTCTACGGTGCGGTGGTTAGCCAGCGGTCTCGTATACTTAGGAACACTTGCAACATGGTTTTGGTGTTGTTGGCGTCCGTCGCGTATCCGTGAGCCACTGCAGGCCGAAGCCAAACGTTTTGAAGAGGCCGATCCACGATTGCGAGAACAATTGTTGTCCGCTGTCGAGTTTGCCGAAAGCAACCAAGCGGCATTGCAGGACTCCTCGGCTTTCAAGGAGCTGCTTCAATCGCAAGTTGGTAACCTGCTCGCACCCATTGATGTTCGTCAACTGCTTCCATGGCAATTGATCCGCCGGTGGTTATTTGTCGCTGCAAGCGCACTAGCGGTGCTTCTGCTGCTCAGTGTCATTCCACAATTGCATTGGATGAATCGCGTCGCTCGCGCTCTTTTCCCAGCGGCAAATCTGGATCGTGTCGCTAGAGTCGCCATCACGATCGAAGAACCCCAACCCCATTCAAAGAACATTGCAGCTGGAGATATCGTTGGCATCGTTGCACGAATCAGTGGACCAACACCAGATCGTGTCTTGATCGAAAGTCGTTCAGGCAACAGCACAGCCAGTCTCATCCCGATGCAAGCACTCGTTGAGCCATTAGATAATGAACGCAAGCACTCTTATCCACGCTATCAAGGAACCCTCAGTACTGATCAGCCCTGGATCGAATACCGCATCACAGCTTCCGGTGCATCCACAGCCTGGCATCGCTTGACAACGCAACCGCGGCCCGATGTTCTTCAATTCACTAAGACGCTCACTCCACCTGCCTATTCCCAGTTAGATAAAATCATTCACGAAGAGGTGCATGGCAACGTTCGGGCTCTTATCGGCACACGTGCAAAGTTCTCGCTAAAGTTGAATCAAAACGTGAGCCTCGCCGAACTCCGCTGGCAATCCACGGGTTCTGATACTGACGCAACGACTGAATCAAAGACTCTCAAACTCGAACTAGACAGAGAATCTGGTCTTTACGTCACCGAGTTCACAATTGATCGCAGCCAAGCCTACCGCATCCATTTGCAGTCAGCCGAAACCGGTTTTATCAACGAATTCAGCCCTTCCTATGCGGTTGAGGCAATCGTTGACCAAAAACCCGAAATCGCTTGGACGCAACCTGCATCGGCCAAGCAAATCGTTGCACCCGATCAAATTTTAAAGCTTGCCGCTCAAATCCAAGATGAAATGCCCATCGCATCGCTGAAGCAATGGACTCGCATCAACCGGGACGGCGAGTGGAGAGAAACCGAAGTTGCCTCAAGCTCATTGAAGCCATTCAAAATGGATGTTCTTCAGTCTCTGTCCGGCGATCGCGAGGCAACAACCGCAGGCTGGCAAGTCGACTTACTGCAGCTTTTAACCCGCGTTGGCGACACGATCGAAATGAAGTTGATCGCTACCGATCTTCTCAATCAATCCGCTGAATCGGAAGTTATCGAGTTCCTGATCGCCGAATCCACCATCACTCGAGCTCCAACGACTTCGGAACAATTGCGAATGGAAGTCGCCAGCGAACTCGAGTCGCTCGATCAACGCATCAGGCAATGTGACCAAGAAATACAAGAACTGTTCAAACCCAAATCTTCACCAGCGAGCGAAACACAACAGCAAGAACAAAGTGCAAAGATGGTTGAAGCGGCCCAGACGCTAGCCGCATCCGTTCAATCCGAAGTCCCAAAAATTCTGAAGCTTATCGAGCAAGCGGCTTCACAGACGGAAGACAACGCAAGTCTCCTGGAACTCGAACAGACTGGTCAAGCACTTTCAATGCTTAAGACACGCAGCGCAAAAGAACTAGCGATCATTACCAGTGAGCTCGCTCAGCCGATTCAAGAATTACCCGCTAAACGACGCACCGAACTTGAGAAAGAACTTGCTCAACGTGCCCATCGCGTGAGTGATACCGGTCAGGCAACAGCGACGGCCTTTCGATCGATGGTCAGCCAAGATGTGGGTCGACGGGTATCGGAACAAGTCTTGAAACTGAACGAAGTGTTTGCCAATTTCAGTCAAGACAAGCCTGACGAGTCAACTCAGAATCTCGAACAACACCGTCGAACCGCCAAAGTGATGTCGCGTCAACTGTTGGAGCTTCAGCAATCGATGTTGGATGCGATGCCCGTCGTGCGACAAGATACAAAACAACGTCTGCGGCAAACGGCCGATTCGATCAGTAACTTGGTCACCCAAATCGATAATCTAAACCCCCAATCTGACCTGTCCGAAATGAAGAAACAGACAAGTCAAGTTGAAAAAACGCTGTCGCAGATGAAAAACGCTTCTTGGTTCGATGGCGGTTTGCATGACGCAATTATCAACGGGCATCGTAGGCTTTCTGAGTTCGGCGGCCAACCAGCTGACCAGCTCCGTCGAACGATCACGAATTTAAATCCACCCGAAAACGCTGGAATCGAAATCAAAGCGGCAACTACCGATGCAGTTATCGAAAACCTCAACGACCGGCGCACACTAGTGCGGGCTCGTAAAGAAGGAGATCGCGAATTTGCCAGCGACTTGGGCAACACGACTCGCGCCATCCGTGAGATCACTCAGAATGAAAGTCTAACGAAATCCGATCAACAAAAAAATCTCAATGAAACCGCGGCCGCACTTGAAACACTTCAAGCCGCCCATGGTGTCAAGGAATCAATGGCCTTGCTGGACGAATTACTGCGAGGAGAACGATGGTCGTTGAATGATTCTGACGCAATCGTCAATCATCCTATGTTGTTCGACAGCTTTGGGGAGCGGCTGGAGAACGCTGTTAAGTTATTGCGACAAGCCAAAGTGTCAAACGAACTAGTCGAAACCATTGAACGTTTGCGGTGGCATGAAGCCAGTGGCAAAGCCGGTCAGAAGATCAATAGCCGTCGATGGGAAAATAATGCTCCAGTTTCGGCAGCACCTGAATTGAATCAGATCAGCGAACAACTCGCTGCCGCCAATGAAAAGCTTGAACCTGTAATTCAACAGGCTCGGGCAAAAATTGCAGAGCAAACGCCTTCGTTGAGTGAGCTTGCTCAGAAAGCAGCAGATGCAACGCGGGAGTTGCAACAGCAGACTGAGTCTTTAGCCAATGCCGTTGAGCGTAACGAAATCCCCGACGAAGCAACGCAGTTGACTCAACTCCAATCGGAACAGCGCGAAGCCCAACAACCAATTGCCGAACTTCGAGACGCTCTAGTTGACCACGCTGATTCGCAAGATTTGCTTGAGCAGCAGCAATTGTTGAATGCCCGCGACGCGGATGCGGCGCTGTCAGTGGTCGATGCCGCCAAAGAACAAATCGATACATCCATGCAGTCAGCACTAGCGCCTGCCGAATCCTCAGAAAGAG
>JANODD010000309.1:0-28008 GCA_031412515.1 Planctomycetia bacterium
CGTTCTTCGATGTAAATGACGCGGACACTTCGGTGCTCCCATTCTTCTATCCGAGCATTTAGCCCAAGTTGGGATTCGAAAAGGCGTGAGGCTGCCCCACCTGGCTACGAGCAAGCATCTTGCGATACCGCCCAGTGGCACAACGAGCTCACCTCACTACCGAGAGCCAAACTGTATCCAACATTTTCATCGCTAAACCTTTCTACAAAGTGATCGCGTTCCTAAGCTGCTACTACTTCGTTTACCTCTTCCTCCTTCATTTCCCAAAATAGCTTTCTCACCCAACGATTCGCTACCGCGGCAGCTGCTACTGACGCGGGCTTACCTCGCTCTTTCAATTGTTCTTTAAGTGCTTTCCATTGCGGTTGATAGCGAGCCAGGCGATGAGCGGTCTCGATTAGCATTGTTCGCAATACCAAACTACCAGCTTTGACCAAACCGCCATCGGCCATCCGTTTACCGCTTGACGCGTTCTTCGGAGTCACCGCACAGTAACGAGCCAACTGCTTACCGTTTGCAAAGCGATCAAAGTCTCCGATCTCTGCTCGCATCACCACCGCAGTCACAAGACCAACACCCTTGGTTGCTCGCAACTTCTGCACCACTGCATCGTCCTTTGTAGCTGCTTCCATACGCTCTTCAGTCGCCGCTATCTTTGCTACCACACGTTCTAAATCAGCAAGATGATTGTCCATCACCCAGCGACTGTGTTCAGTCAATGAATTCGTATCTTTCAACCACTTAAACCAGGACTTAGTCCACACGTTGCCGACACCCGCAGGCGTTTCAATTCGTTCTTCACGCAACATCGCTCGAATCCGCAGCTTTATATCCCGACGCTGATCGGCCAACTGTTGACGAAACCGTGTAAGCCGTCTCAAGTCTCGAATCGCTCTTGGTGGCAACCAGACGCTCGGCAGATAACCAACGCGACACAGATCAGCTAGCATATGAGCATCTGCGTAGTCCGACTTGTCTGGGCTTCGCTTCATCTTCTCGCAAATTCCCGCGTGTGCCAATTCTATCGGCCATTCCTGATCTAACAGTTGCTCCGCCAGGTTACTTGCACCGCAGCAGGTTTCAATCGCCGCACCCTTGATCAACCGCCCGTCCCGAATGTTGTCTACGTAATCGATGATTGCTCTTACATCGTTTACAACCCGTTGATTTCCTAAAATCGATCCATTCGAATCTAAAACGCATACCTGAACGAAGCAATTGTGATAGTCAAAACCAACGTAACAGAACCAATCGGTTATACTTAGCATGTTCGTCACTCCAGACTTAGTTATGGGATTAAAATTCTCGTCACCAACTATAGGTCATGGAGTGACGAACTCTTTTCATCCCATCTGGTTTGCAAGACGGACACTTCTCGCTGATCGCCACCATCCTAGCTTGCGAGATGGAGCGATGACTTATCGGCTAACAGCGAGTAAGGCGTGGGGGAGCAGAGTAGTATTTACCGATCGGACCTATAGCCGCAAATGTCATAATCCCACCGAGTAAACTCGGTGGTGAGGATCGAGAAGTGTGATATTTTGCACTTGCTATGATGCCGAGTACGTAGAGGAAGGCATCGGTAAGAAAATGTCCAGCAGCTCTCAGCGTCGTTTGGTGCTTTGCGGGGCGCTGGCCATGTTTCCGCCTTGTGCGACGAAGACTTTGGGATCATCAACGATCCAAGGAGTCGTCCAGTGCTTGCCGTCGTCACCGTTCACTACGTTGTAGAAGAACGAACGGAAACGAAGCGCTTTGTAACTGTATGGGAACTGCGAAGTAACATAGTCTTCGGCGGTCAGATCTTCCACGCCGGGCTTGGCGTAGTAGTGCACCATGCCGTCTGGAGTGAAGGACATTCCGAGCGTCCACCATCCGGTCGTCGTGACCTGCAATCCTTTAAAGTCGCCACCGTTGCTAGCCGCTCGAATGCGCCAGTACGCATAGTCGGCGTCTTTTTTGGTTTGAGCTTTACTCTCAAGTACTAAGAAAAATCCAGGCCAGTAAATGCCATCGTCCCCTTCTTTATCTGGTCCAAAGTTAAACAGGGGTTTTTTTGGGGGCGTCGTTTCAAGAGCGGCGCGGAAAGCGAATTGAGGTCCACTCCGTTTTTCCCATTCATCGATGGGTGGCAAGAAGACGCGTGTCGTTACGCTAGGCGACTGGGCCACCGACATCGGACCGCCTAAGCGATTCTGCACATTGCAGATAAAATCTTCTTGATGCATCACGCCGCTAGGACGATTCGGAATGCCGGTGTAAAGCGACTGCATGAGCATGGCGCCTTCGCTACCTGGCAATCCGCCTGGCGGAGTTTCAACGCGGCGCACGATGTCGGGATGGCCGCGTTTGACACCCTCATACCAACGTCCATTGGAAGATCGCCCCACCGGTTGGTGCTGGTTCTTATCTATGTCTTCAGTGCTTTTAGGATTGTTCGGCACATACGCCCAAGCCGGATCTTCAAAGTCATCGCCAACCTTGTCGAGCTCGACGCCGGTCCCTGGGACAATACCGCGAGCTTGGCCGTGCAGCACACCCGCAGCTAAACTTGAGAGGGCAAATCCAGCCAAACTGATCGCGAAGAATTTTCGCATCGTGGGGTCCTTTCCAATAGCATCAAACCGAGGCAATGTGACGCTTATAGCGCTTTACCTGATTGTTATCGGACGAGCGTCGACGGTTGTTTGACCATTCTGAAAACTCATTTTGCCAGAGCCCTCAAAGTCGTTCTCTCTTTCCTAGATTGCGGCTTTTTGATAAAAACGGCTCGTGGGCTAATGCAAAATTGCTCAAAAGCAAACAGTTCAAGCACAAGGGAATTGCTGTGATAGACGTAAGCGAAGTACTAGCATTACATGAATCCACCGTCGAACTCTGGCATAAGCAGTCCATTCAAAACACCTACAGCGGCTGGTTAAACATCGTTTGCCAGCAACACATTTTCAACTTTGAATTGTGGCACCAAGAAGATATTGCTCGCAGTCCGGCCGTTAGCGACTCGCAGATTGCGATGGTCAAACGAGCGATCGACAAATTCAATCAATCTCGAAACGACCATATTGAAAAGATGGATGATTGGATCACCGAGCAACTTGAGAGCCGCAAGATTTCGCCGGCTGCTGACGCACGACAGAATACCGAGACACCAGGAAGCGCGATCGACCGGCTGAGCATCATGTCGCTTAGGTTATTTCACTATGAAGAGCAGTTGCAACGCGACGATGTAAACGCCGAGCATACACAAAAAATGCACGTCCGAATCGCCTTGTGCCGAGCCCAGAAAAGCGACTTGAGTCAGTCGTTGCGAGAGTTACTTGAAGATATTTTGGCTGGCCGAAAACGCCACAAGACTTATCGTCAGATGAAGATGTACAACGATCCTTCGCTGAACCCTTATTTGTATTCGCAAAATAAAGTGGGGCCAGCTATGGCTAGTCACAGCTAGCGATCTGTACAAATTGGGTTATGCATTATTCGGAGTTAAATACTTGTTCGGTACGTTTTTCAATTCGTACCGAACGCCGTATCGATGTTGCATGAGCAATTGAACAGTGGCAGCAATGGCAGCAATGGTGGCAGTGGTGGCCTCGTCTCGGTGCATTTGGGGCAACAGTCCCATCATCGAATAAGAAATCGGATTTACGGCTGGGATCAGGGTTTCCCATAGATAGCCCTTGCCCCAAATGATCCCTTTCACTTCGATCGACAAATCGGCACTTTGATTGAGCAGCAATGTTTTGTATTGTTCGCAAAGCGTTGGCTGTTCAGCCTGTTGTTACCGCTTTGGTTCTGGGTTTATGTTGCCTGGTTGGTCAGTGCCCACAGCTTCAGCCAACTCGCTAATGTAACGGTTCTCTATAACGTTTTGTATTTGATTGGCGATCTGATTCAGTACTTGGTGATACTCGACTTTTCGAATCATCGACGAAGCGACTGGAGTTCGACCCCAGCATGTTCGCAATGTGACTTGGCATTGGTAAGCCGGAGGCAGCAACAATTGAGACAATTGTGCGACACTCACTGAGTCACGGAGTCAAAACTCGGACGCGGTGATTCTCGGAGTCGCCGATAATCAACTCGCCGCTTTTCAGCCAGCAAACTCCGTGTGGGCGTTTCAGCAATCGCGTCTTCGGTTGGTCGCCGTCACCATTGAATCCAGGTTCGCCTTTGGGTGAGCCTACGATGGTGCTAATGACATTGGTCTTGAGATCGACCATACGAATCGCGTGGTTCTCTGTGTCGGCAATATACAACGCAACTCCGGGATTCACAGAAGCGCCTTTGGGTCCATTTAATTTGCAGAGCTTTGCATCGGCTCCGTCACCTTCAAAACCCTTTTGCCCAGAACCAGCTACATGATGGATCTTTCCAGTCGATCGATCGATTCGCCAAACACTGTTCCCTTCGCGAAGCACAATCCACAAGTTCTGCTTATCGATCGCCAAAGAACGTGGGCCTTCGAGCGCTTGCTCGCTGGCGGTCGCACCATCTACGGGTCGACCTTTTTTGCCGTTACCGCAAATGGTCGCGATCTTGCCACTGCTTAAATCAACCTTGCGGATACAGTGGTTCATTAAGTCTGCGATGAACAGCTCGGTACCGTCGACGGCAATGCTGTAAGCTTGATTCATTTTCGAATCAGTGGCTGGGCCACCGTCACCTGAGTAACCCACTTCTCCAGTTCCCGCGATGGTTTTCCATTTTCCGCTGGGATCGACAAGTCCAACGCGGTTGTTGCGAGTGTCAGCGACATAGATATTGTCTTGTGGATCCAGTCGAACTTCGTGCGGTTGGTTCATGGCGACTGTGGTGGCGGCGTCACCCGTCTTTCCAGACATTCCCTCGGCGCCTGTCCCAGCGATCAGTTCCAGCGACTTGCGGTCGGCAGTCAAGCGGTAGATCACATGCTGCTCAAAACCGGCGATGATCAAGTTGCCTTTGGAGTCTGGTTCGATTCCAAACGGGTTGCTAATCGCGATGGCCGTCGCAGCGCCTTGTTTCTCTGCTGGTCCGGCTTTTCCGGTCCCAGCGATCGTAGTAATTTTCGAAAACTGAGTTTGCGAGTACCCGAAACTCGATGAGGAAACCCAAAATAGCGTCAGCGCCAAGAGTGTGCGTGTCATAGTTGTAACCTTATTAGTGGCGTATGCTTCCAGCTTGCGATTTTCCGACTTGCGATAATTGGCGTATGCTCCCAGCTTGCGATTTACCAGCTTGTGCCAAGTGGCATATGCTTCCAGCTTGCGACTGAACCAATGTTTCCAGCCCTGCGATTCTGCAACCCTTACCTACTAAACCTTCCATCTATCCGATTCTACGGAAAATTATAAGCCGAATTGTCAGGGTCAAAATCGCTATCTGTCAAGCCAACATTCAATTTCACGTCGAGATAAGTGTACTCTTCTTCCAGCAGCGGTTCACCACCTACAACTTTGGGCCACAAAAACGCGGCATAACGAAGCGGAATCACGCGTTCGGTATCAATGAAAATCTGCGCGATATAAAAATCATATCGCGGGTCAGGCTGCGGATGAGTGACTTGAACGAGCCGACAAACTCGGTCACCGACACGCTGATCTTCGATGATCTGAACTTCACAAGGGCCGACCAAGCGATCACGCTCACCCTTCTCGATTAACTTTTCGACCAGACGCGTTAGCCCGATTTCAGTTATGGGATATTTGCTGTCCAGCATGGCGATCATGCCTTTCGGGTCAAGCTCAACGCGCACCAGATTAAAATAGCCTCCTTCATGACCAGTCAATTTATTGCCGTTGGCGCCTTCCGTCCAAATGACTTCCCGACCACGCGCCGACTTCGGTTCGACAAATTTAAGATAGGCCGAGAGAGGTCGAGTGATCTTGCCGTCGGTCTCGCGTCGCGTACGAATCTTAAATTCCATTTGCGATTCGCTACCAAGGACCCCTTTGATGCGTTCGCGTTTTATCATCCGACCGGAGTAATCATCGACGCTTTCGCGCATTGTGGAAAGAGCATCCCGAGCAAGCTCCAGTACTGAGTCGAGAGGGTGTTCACCAGCTTTTGCGCTCGCTTCTTGAGTGTCGTGTTTACGAGCCAGCTCTTCATCGAGCTGCTGCAAGAGATCGTCGGGGACTTTGATCGGCTTGGCAGCCGAAACGGCTTTGGCGGCATCATTGGTTACCGGGTCTCTTCTAAACACTTTGAAGAAGATCACCGTACTCACGATGCACAGCAAACCGAAAATTACCAATAGCGTGCGTTTGCTTAACCAGCTCTTTGCAACTTGACTCGTCATCAGTCATGCAACCCAAATTCAGTAGCCTTATCGAGCAGATGTTGGACTTGCCCGCGGTCGATAGTTCTCGCCAACTCGATAGCTCCTGGAGCAAGAGAAAAATCGCGAAAGATGTGATGGATCATAAGTCCTTTTTCGCATAGTTCGCGAAAACCATCAAGGAAGCGAACGGTGACTTCTGGATTTTTTGAATCGCGGAAAGCGATCGTGTGTTCATCGTCCAGTTCGACATAGACAGCTAAAAGTCTCGCGGCTGCATCGAAGGCAGAGTTCACCGCTTTAATTTCGACGATGCCGCGAGCACGAGCGGCGAAGAGAATCGCCTGAGCCTCACCGCTAAGCGAACTTAATTCAACGGAGCCCGATTGGCCGCGAACCCAGCGTTCACTGCACAGCTGAGCGAGAGCGACCAGCATGGGAGCACCGTTGCCCAGCGCTTCCCAGCTGCCGTGAAGATAATTGTCGATCGGATTAAGATTTACGGCCATGAGTAAATTCTGGTCGAGTGTAATAGCTGCATTATTGAGCGAGTCGTCTTCGTAGCTGGTTTCGTGAGAAACCGGACTAGCTAGTGCTTCGACCAGATTTAATTTTAAGTTTGACCACGTTTGAGTTGAACGCTCTGAGGCATTGCGAAGGGCGTGGCAAACATCGGCCAAGCCACGCCCTTCGCAAAGCCGCAAATCCTCAGGGCGTGCCACACTGAAATTAACGCTGGACAAAGCACCAGTGCGAACTCAACTCTTCAAAGCCGGTTTTGCACAAAACCAGCTACACCTCATTATAGGCTATTTCAGATGCTCGTTAAACCAATCCCAAATTGCCGGGTATTGGTCCATGACGCCGGGCCAAGAGCTATGGCCACCGCCAGGATGCACGATCAGTTTTACAGTCAAACCGAGCTCGTCGTATTTTTTCTTCATGATTTCGGATTGCTGAAGCGGAACTGTCTTGTCAGCATCACCATGAATCAAGAGCAGCGGTGGAGCTTCCTTGGTTGCTAAATAAATCGGTGAGATCTCGCGGAGCTGCGGTTCAAGGTCTGTCACTTTGCCGAGAACTCTTTCAAAAAAACCAGGTCGGCTCAGTTCGATCATTGCGTAACCTTTAGGAATGCTCCAATTGATCAAATCGGTCGGAGGAAACCAAGCCACGACGGCTTGCGTTCGGCTGCTCACACGTTCGATTGGATCTTTTGAATCAGCAATCCCATCGTCTCCTTTCATGGCTGTCATTAATGACAAATGGCCGCCCGATGACCCGCTGGTGATACCAAGATTTTTTGGGTCCACTTTAAATCGCTCTGCATTGGCGCGAACGAAGCGAACTGATCGAATAATATCGGGTGTCATATCTGGAACGTGATACCGCGGGCTGCTTCCGTGACGCACAAGGAAAACAGTAAATCCGCCTTTGATCAGGCCTTGCACCCAGTGATCTTTCTGTCGTCGTTCATCTTCATCACTCAAAATATTCGACTTTTTCGAGTTCCAACTACCGCTTGAAACAAGAATCAGACCGAGTCCATTGCGGTTATTTTCTGGTTCGATGACGTCCAGTGTCAGTGCCAAGCCGTCTTTATGGCCATAGACCACATCTTCGGTCGCATGGTATGCGACAGGCTTGTCGTCCGCTCGCGTCATACATGACAGTTCAACGCAAAGGCCTATCACCAGAAATCCCACAAACGTGTATCGAATCATTCTTCCATTCCGAAGTGTATTGCGTTTTGTCTATTCGTAAGTCAACTCACCGCAGAGAATTGTAGCTGGATTCGTGAGAATCCGGTACACGTGGGCGGATTCCATTAAAACGTCACCGGAGGCTTCTCTCCACCGGAGACTGGTTTGTTGGGTACCAAAAAGTAACTGAAATGGCCGCATTTTTGAAAGACAAACGCGAGAAGAAGTAATTCTAAAAGTTGATCGCAACAGACCGCTACGAGATGTAGCTGGTTTCGTGAGAAACCGGACGCGCAATGCGTGAACCTAAAAAAACTGACGACTCCGACCAAGATACAGTTCAACAACTTCAGCAGCACGTGTCCAGCAGCGTAAAAATTGAGCTATCATAGGCAGCACCGTTTTCGACGGTGCCTCAACCGTACAAATTTCAACCCGCCTCTCCGATGAAGTATTCCAATGAATGACCTTGAAGCCAAAAGTCTACCTTGGTGGAAAACACTGACGTCGTACCACTGGTTCGTGTTCACGATGGCCGCACTGGCATGGCTATTTGACTGCCTAGACCAACAACTTTTCATCTTGTTTCGTGATAGCGCTCTAAAAAGTCTATTGCCGTCCGACGCGAATGTTGGCGCCTATGGAGGTTATGCGACGTCGATCTTCGTTGCGGGATGGGCTACAGGCGGGCTTATCTTTGGTTCGGTTGGAGATCGTATTGGAAGAGCGAAGACGTTAACGTTGACGGTTCTGCTTTATTCTCTTTTCACCGGTCTCTCTGCGCTTTCGACCTCGTGGCTTGACTTTGCCATCTACCGTTTCGTGACCGGGCTTGGCGTCGGAGGGGTTTTTGGACTCGCCGTTGCATTGATCGCTGATACGCTTCCTGACCACGCTAGGCCAGGTGCACTGGGATTGCTTCAAGCCCTGTCGGCGGTCGGTAACATTTCGGCGGGACTGATCAGCATGGGTATGGGCAGTCTAATCAAAGCGGAAATGGTGAAGCCTGGTGAGGCTTGGAAGTATGCATTTCTTATCGGCGCGATTCCGGCTTTCCTTTGCGTCTTCATTCAACTGAGACTTAAGGAGCCCGAAAAGTGGACCAAAGCCAGAGAAGAAGGACGTGTCACCGGAGTTAAGTTTGGATCGTATGTATCATTGCTTGGAACCGGCAAGTGGCAGAAGCCGGCAATTTTGGGCATGCTTCTCTGCATCGTTGGAGTGATCGGTTTGTGGGGGATCGGTTTCTTTGCACCGGAGCTCGTGGGTGACGTGATCAGTCAATCGTTGCGAGCGAAAGGAGTGGCTGAGAATGATGTAGCCAGCCAAGCAACGTATTACAAAGGCCTCAATAGCATCGTGCAGAACCTCGGTGCTTTCTGCGGTATGTTAGCCTTTTCGTTCATGGCCCAGCGTGTTGGAAGAAAGCCAGCCTTCGTAGTTGCATTCATCGGTGCGTTGATTTCGACGGTGTTTTACTTCCGCAACTTCAACGGTGTCGAGCATATTTGGATGTCGAGCATCATGGGCTTTTTCCAACTAGCCATTTTCGCTGGTTTCGCGATTTATCTTCCTGAGTTGTTTCCGACTCGTCTTCGAAGTACCGGCACCAGTTTTTGTTACAACGTGGGTCGGTTCATTGCGGCAACAGGACCATTTACTTTTGCGGTACTCAAGTCCGGCTTGGAAAAGTCCGCCTTGGGATTGTTACCTCAAGATGCCGACGCAGCCGCCAAAGCGCTTGCCAAGATTGGCGCGTTCCGCGACGCTTGCACATGGGTAAGCCTAGTCTTTCTGCTCGGATTAGTCGTGGTGTTCTTCTTGCCCGAAACCAAAGGAAAGCCACTTCCTGAAGATTAGTCAACGTTGGCACTATCGGTCACATCGACCTTGGCAGAGCCTCCTTCTCCCGTCCCCTAACCACAACTGTCTCCAGCCCCTTGCCCGTAGAGTCCGATACAGATCCGGACTTTATGGGGCAAGCCACTGGCACACTGAATGCGAAACATCAAAACAGCGCATTCGGGTTAGCAAATATCGCAACATGATAGCCTACCAGCGCCGGAGATTTCCGGTTTGAATCGAGTGATGGCAAAGACCGGTGACTTGCCTAGTCAAACAAATCTAGAATTACTCAGATTCAAGTGGATGCCGAGGGGGTTTCTTCACCATGTATTTTGGTGCTTTCGCTGACGTGCAATTCTTCTCTTCTTCAATTAATATTTAGTTTAATCTAAACTTTTGAGCTCTGCGTTTCTAGATTCCTCTCTTATAAAGGCCTCTACTATGGACCGCAACGAAAAACTCCATCGCTTAAAAAGTATGCTCGCCCAGGTTGCTGAAGAGGGAAACGTCGAGTCTTTGGCGCGCGAGCCCGACGAAATGGCAGAAGGTTTAGAATCGGCGGGCGTGCCGTTCGATGATGAAATACTTGAAGCTTCAATGAATGGCGTGCAAAAAGTCGCTCGGCAGGAAGAAGTATCGGACGATGAACTTTTCGGTCTGGAAGCAATCGTCATGCCGCGCGAACGGCCAGTGGTATTTATCCAGAACGATAGTTTTGGATCGCTCCCTGCGCCATGGACACATTTTGCTAGAAGTACGATTCGAAAAAAAATTGAAGCTGCGATTCCATCGGTCGGTCGCATCGAGCTGCCCGATAGTCCGTTGATACCCTTTGCGGGAACCGGTTTTATCGTTGGTGATAACTTGCTGATGACCAATCGACATGTCGGGGAGTTATTTGCATCCGGGCTAGGAACAGCCAATCTGGCCTTTCGACCGGGACAATCGGCTGAAATCGATTTCAAGCGTGAAAAGGACTCCGAAGAAACGATCAATCTTAAAATTCGCAAAATAGTTATGATACATCCGCATTGGGACATGGTCATCCTGAGGGTCGATGGGTTGCCAAGCGGCCATAACAAACTTGCTTTGTCAGTGGTACGGCCGGAAGAGTTGAAAGGAAAAGATGTTGCAGTGATCGGTTATCCAGCTCGCGACAGTCGCAACGATATCGCACTGCAGGATCGAATTTTCAGTAGCACGTATAATGTGAAGCGATTGCATCCTGGGCGCATACGCACGCGTGAGACCATTCAGAGTTTCGGACATCCTGTCAACGCGATGACTCACGATAGCTCGACACTCGGTGGTAACTCGGGGTCGGCGGTGCTTGATGTGGCAACGGGCAATGTCGTTGGCCTTCATTTCGCCGGGATCTACCTTCGCGCAAACTACTGCGTCCCTACTTACGAATTAGCTCGCGATAAACGTGTCGTGGATGCGGGCATTAATTTCAGTGGCAGTGTAGCACCAACTAACGAATGGCTTGCCGCATGGCGAATTGCCGATCCAGAATCGACTACCGGTTCAACACCTACAGTGACACCTCAACCCGCAAAGCCTGACATCTTAAGTAAACCGGATCATTCGAAATCACCTTACCTCACAACGGTTGGTCAAGGTATGACGTTTAGCATTCCGCTGAACATCACGATTTCGCTAGGCGATGTGGCTGCTCCGGCGGCCAATGGAACATCGGTGGAAGCTGAAGTGACGGAGGGTTTGAAAGAGCCCTTCATTGCCGAGCGACTCAGTCAGCGAAAAGGTTATCAGAGCAACTTCTTGGAACTTGATAGCGGCGAAGAAGTTCCACTACCAACACTGACGGCGGCTGGGAGGAGAATGGCTGCAAAGCTGGACGATGATAGTTTCGAACTGAAGTACCACAAATTCTCGCTTGTCATGCACAAAAAACGTCGTCTGGCGCTGTTCACTGCGGCGAACGTTGACTGGCGATCGGATTCCCGGTTAATTGAGGGTCGAAAACCGACACGCAAGGAACTGACGGGTTTAGATGATTTCGATCTCGAAAAATGGAAGATGGATTCGCGAATACCGAAAGACAATCAACTGCCTGATCTGTTTTTCACCAAAGACAACGCCAACTGGGATAAGGGGCACTTGGTCCGCCGTGACGACGTTTGCTGGGGTAAATCGATTAACGATATTCGCAAAGCGAACGGCGATACATTTCATACCACCAATTGCTCGCCACAAACGGCGGGATTTAATCGAAGCGCCAAAGGAGTCGATAATTGGGGCGATCTTGAAAATTTGGTTCAAAAGCAAAGTGGAGCCGAGAAAGTGACCATCTTCTCAGGTCCCGCACTTGCAGAAGATGATCCTTTGTTTTTGGGCAAAGATGAAGACGGCGAAGTGCATGTACAGATTCCCCGCAAGTTCTGGAAAGTAGTCGTTGCCAAAGGAGCCAATGGTCCAGAGGCATTCGGATTCATGCTCGAACAAGATCTTGCACAGTCTGAACTTGAGTTTATCGTGCCCGGTCAGTGGCGAACTTTTATGCGGCCGATCTCCGAAATCGAAGGGCTGCTCAATGGCTTGGCATCGCTCAGTTGGCTTAAAAAGCATGATCAGTTTCAAAAGCTTCAACAAGAACTCATCACCCGCTAGGCTTCATTTGCGTCTCCGAACCACCGAAGTGCTTCAGTTAAATCCTAGGTTGTGTGAATGTCAATTTTTGCAATCGAGCCGCTGACGATCATGATTTCGAGTCGATGCTCCGACTTGGTATCGCTCGAAGGCAAACAACAGGCGATGTCAGTCGTTCGAGCGGCTATGAAAGCGGAGCTTGAAAAGATCAAGTTCGGCGAAGAATCGGTCCTCCGAGTGTGGATTCACGAAACGGAGTCGGTCTTGCCGGGCGATCAAAATTCATGGGATCATTGCATGCAGCGTGCCCGACAGGCCGATGTTGTGCTGGTCTTGTACAATGGCAACGCGGGTTGGTCAGGCAGCAGCAAAAAAACCGGTGACGCAGTGGGTATTTGTCATGCCGAATTCCAAGAAGCGTATGAGCGATGCCCAAGCAAAGTGCGCTCTATCCAATTCCCTGAGATCAAGGCCGACACCGAGTCACCGAACTACCGATTTCAAAAGTATTTTCGAAATCAAGGCGTCTTTGGTGCGCAGGTAATGACCGGCGAGGAAGCAATCGAAGCCGCAAAAATGGCGGCGGTTGCAGCGCTGCTTGACCTTGCGAGATCTGGAGTGGGCGGCAATTCAAGAGGTAGTCACTACGCCGGCGAAGCACTCGCGTGGACTCGAATGGATTTTCAACACCGACGGTCTGTTACTACCGCAGCAGTCGTTGATTTTCTTTCGCGTCGCTCGGGTATGGATACCCCGACGCACCCCAACACAGTGATATTAACATTGAACGGTCGCAAAGTTGCGTTCGTTTGCGATTGCATTCCTTCCTCACTGAGTACGGCCGCAGCACGGGAAATGGTGGGACAACCGTTTCTGCGAGATCATCTCATCGTGCGCTCGCTACCCAAACGCATCGGTGGCCCTGTCCATCTCATTGCTTGCCAAAAATCGATCACTGAATCGCAAGCCATTCGTCAACTTGGATTTCCAGACGCGATTGTCGTGTCCGCTCCTTTTGGAGTATATGTTGCTGATGACGTGCAGAAGATTCAGATGGTATTTATCGCCAACTGCCGGGATGAATCTACAACTCAAACTCATGTGCAACGTTTTCTACAATGGCTGGATGAACAAAGCGAAGATCGTCCACTCGCCGATCGCGCCATGTCACGTCGTAAAATCGCGGACTTGATCTCTAAAGAACAGTCATCAGCATGACGCAACCCATTATAGTAAACAGCAGCTCTTCAATTTCTATCGCTTATAGAAATGTAGAAGCAACCCTTCGCTTTGCAGAAAAGTTGTTGCAGCCCGTTCACAACAACGAGTTGTCGATCTCCCAACGACAGCAAGAGGAACTCGTTCGCTTCGTGGAAGCTCACGCGAACAATTTGCGAACGCTGACTGATGAATCGAAAGCTACAGGCACCGAAAGCAGTTTACCGCAACTGCTCGGCCGGCAGCAAGAACTCGAGGAAGCCTTGCAGTTCATCGATCAAGCGTTCATCGGCCCGCGTTTCTTAAGTCGTGATCAACAATTCCTCGAAGCTGCGGATTGGGTTTGCGTCGAAGGTTACTGTAGCTACATCTCGGAAAGCAGTGGCCCCATCGGTCCACTGGTCGCGATCGATCCGAGACGTTCGCCAGCCGTCTGGGAACCCGGTGCGTCTCTACCACTGCCATCGTTGTTTCAGAGGCAACCGCAGCAGTTTGATCGAGTGAGCGCGATCGACGCGACGACTCGCCAACTTGCATACTTCCCCGTGGTCTGCCTACCGAGCACAATGGCGCGTTTGCCAGAGCTGTATCCGCTGTTGTCACACGAAGTCGGTCACGCGGTCGACTACTCGCTCGAATATTCGAAGAAAGGATTAACGCAAGCGATCACAAGTGAACTTCCTGGCGAATCCAAGAACATTTGGTCCGCTTGGATGCGTGAGATCGTGGCGGACACGGTCGGATTGATCCTGTCGGGTCAAGGCTTCGCTTATGCGCTCTACAACTTCGTTCGCTTCCTCAATATTTCAGAAACGATCAGCGACACGAGTCGTTATCCGGGTGTTTCATTGCGGATCGCCATGCTGCAAGCCGGTCTGCAGCAGTTGTCCGGAGAGCCGCCATCGGTTGACCTGAAGCTTAAGCCGCTCGACAAGCCTGCTCAATTGTTGCTTGATCAGTTTCGTAGCGATATCTGGCCGATCGTGTATCGACATTGTTCGGAACCACTTGAGAAAGTTATTGACTGGAATGTGGAGCACAACAACTGCAACGATTTAGCTGCTGCGTTGTTGACGTCGGCCAATGGAAAGCTCAATCTCAAGTGGCCAGCCAAGCTTTCTTTTCGGCTTGCCCCTTCCGTTCTCGCCATTGCCCAGCAGCAGGCCACGCCCGCTCAATTGCAGTCGATGGATACGCTAAGCGTCTTTAGGCTGATGCATGCGGAAATTTCGGACGAGGCTCGTCCCAAGTGGGTTCGGACCTCCAGCAGTTGGAAGTTTCCGATTGAAGTGCTTAATTCACTTCGTCCAACATTTGTCGCTGCCGATGGTTGTACTAAAATTCCACCGACAGAGTTAATGCTGCGTCACGAGTGCATTACGTTCGTCGGCGCGACCAACGACAAATTGGTCGCTCAGCTTCGTGAAGCGAAAGCTACTCAAAAAGAAGCAACAGGCAAAGAGAAGAGCTGGCAGAGACTCGAGATCTTCTTCGCATCTGCGGAACTTCTAAAAAGCGTCGAACGTGATCCAAAGGTCGATCTAATCGCCGAGAGCCGTACGGTAAAAGCTGATTTGCTCAAAATTTTAGCTGAAGGAATTGCTGTTCACTGGTCCATCCACGAGTTCGACGCTCCGGCACTTTTCGGCGCCTACTGGGACGCCGACCAACCTGGCGGTCGCATTCACGTCAGTTCTCAATTGCTCGGCACGGACATCAAAAAGTGCCCCGCCTCCGACTACATCTGGTGCGATGAAGTCCCACCGATTCACTACGAGGCTTATCGCAAGCATTTGCTTAAACTGAGGAAGAATGCAAGAACTATTGCATGGGGCATACTCGCGAACGTTGTGAGTTCATTCAATATAAAAAATTGACTCAGAAAAGAATGTAAACCGCGATAATAATGTATTCTTGATACCATTCCAGCTATTGTCCGCTACTACAATACTCAACGTAGTTTCAGCGTCCGTCCTTCGAATTTAGTGTTTAAGAGCCACCGACCGTCCAAGGTCGAGTGATGTTACGGGATATGACAACAAGATGAGCATCTTTGACTTCAAACCGACACTTACTGTTTTAACTACATATTTGCATGAGAGCGATCATGAGGCTGCCTTGAAGCTGGGAAGAGACTTGTACGACCTGTTGACTCGGCCTCTCAACGATCCGCTCTCTCAAGGTGCTTCAATTCCTGTTTTGTCGGCTGTGGAAAGCAGTAAAGTAAGGAATGACATCGCCAATGTCGTTGTTGTCATCCCAGTGCTTGGGGCTTCGACATTTTTCTTGAGACGAAAGCAAACGCTCCGGCAGCTGGCAGACTGGCACAAAATGCATGGCGACGGCTGCGTGTTAATCGTCCCGACTAGCAGCCAGTGGCGAGCTGTCGAATCGGAGTTACCGAGCAAGCAACTGCTCAATGAGCTTTACGGTGTAGGAGACCGCAGGGAACAATCACTCCAAGAAATTGTCTTCGCTCTCACACGAGTTATTCCACGGAGTCAGGCTCAGGCACCCCTCAGTCCGCTCGGCAATAACCAGATTGGAAAGGACCAAAACCAACCGCTGTTCATCTCGCATGCAAAAGCCGATTTGCAATACACGAAAGTTGCCGAAGTGATTCGCGACTACGTCAGCACTCGTACAACTGGCACAACATTCTTCGATGCGACATCGCTGGTTCCTGGTGTTTCGCTTGCCAAGCAACTGGATTCTTCGGCTGCGACTGGCGTGTTAGTCGCAATTCGTGGCGATGCCTACAGCTCTCGCACTTGGTGCCAACGTGAGGTACTTACTGCAAAGCAATTTGGTATTCCAACAGTATTCGTCGAGGTTTTGAAGCGTGGCGAGAAACGAAGTTCGCCTTATTTGGGCAACGCGCCGACGATCGTGTGGAACACCTCGGCACCCCCCACTGACCAAGCCGCAGAGATTGTATTGCGTTGTATGGTCGAATGGCTGCGAACGGCTCATTTTGTTAACGAAGCGACGCGTATGAAGGAGCTATCTGAATTACCCGTCGACACCGCCATCCTAGCTCGACCACCGGAGTTGTTGGACCTGGCGCAAGGTCGCGTCAAACCTCAAGGGGTCGTACTTTATCCGGACCCCGAATTGCCTGTTGCCGAACGCCAGATACTTGGGGCGGCGTTTCCGCGATTACAAATGGTTACACCAGCGACCGCGTATCGAAACTATCTCGGTGGACGTGAAGACGGTGGCTCACCGCTTGAAGGCCACCAGATTGCGTTTTCGATCTCGGATAGTCCCGACGTTGACGGACCAGAAGGCTTTACTAAAAACCACTTGGACGACGCAGTGTTGTTTCTTGCCCGAACACTCATATCGTCCGGTGCGGGTATCGCTTATGGAGGCGACTTTCGACCAGGGGGCTACACCGAGCGTTTCAGCGAATTGATCTCATCCTACAACGATACCGCAAGCGATGCCGAGCATTTCTTGCACCTTTACCAAAGTGCTAAGGTCGAACTTGGACAAGAAGATCTGCGGGACATCAAGGCAGAGGTGCACCTGTTGTCAGATATGCCACAAGCTAAAGTGCCGTTTGGATTAAAGTTTGATCACCCAGATTCACTTTACATGTCGGACATGCGGCGTGTTATGTCCAAGTTGACATCGGCTCGCGTGATCATCGGCGGCAAAGTCACTCCAAAGTTATACGAGAAAGACAGCAGCGGTTATTCGGGACTCTACCCTGGAATTATCGAAGAGGCGTGGCAAACGCTCGTGGCTAAAAAGCCGCTGTATGTAATCGGTGGCTTCGGCGGGGCTGCTGGATTGGTCGCACAATTGCTAACAAGTAGAGACAAGACGCCACCGTCATTGTTACTAAGTACTTCCTGGAAAAATTCTAAAGTCCTGCAAGCACAGTCCGAGAGACTTGTCCAAGACAAATTTTTCAAACGATTGCAATTACCGAAGTCGATGGATGATCTAGCGCGACGCGTAAAAGCGTTTCGCAGTCAGATCATGAAGTCGGACGCTGACTCCAAAGCCTGGAATGGGCTCGATCGTAAAGAGAATGCGCTCCTCTTTACGTCGCGCGATCCGTTGGTCTTGGCTACATTGGTACTTAAGGGACTGCTCGAGAAAAGTCGCAAGTGTGCCAAAGGGAAATTGGCTGTGGAATTAGTCCACGGCAGCGTTACCCATGCAGAGCGACTGAACGCGATCGCTGTAGCAACCTTTGACAATATTCCTTTAGCCGGCGCGGGTTCGGCACTGGATCGAGCCGGTGCTGGTCGCGCTTCATTGGCACATGCGGAAGGTCGGCAGCTGGTGCGGCTGGATGCACCTGGAGTTGACGCAGACTGGCTCTACTTGGCTTCGCTCGGCAAACTGGAAAAGAACTCGCAAGCCGTACTGCTAAAAAGGATCCAGAAGGCCGCCGAAGCCACTCGCGACATCGCTCAACGTCATGAGTTTCGCCGTTTGGGAATTGTTACCTTTGGCGGCGCCGTAGTTACAGACTTTAAACGGTCAGTGAACTCCTTGCTGGAAAGTCTCAGCACCTTGGGTAGCGAGTTCACGGTAACCTGGTTTGAAACGAATGATAAGAAATTCAATCAACTTCGCGACCTATTGGCGGCCAATACAAAAGTGTCACTGACTACAAAACGCGTGCAAGTTGAATCGATTCGCCTGCCGACACGCGATGAATCATTGGTTATCCAGCTTAGCCTCAATCAGAAAAAACTAAGTGTAACTGTCCTGCCACCATCGGGAACGCCTATCGTTTCAGCCAACAGCGTAACGATGAATGATGCTGAGATGCAGAAACTCAGTCAAGGAGGAGGTACAACCCAACGAGCTACACCTCAGCATGACGAATTACTAATTCGCGGTGCGAACCTTACTAAAAAACTGTTGGGCGAGAACGCCGACGGAATTCTGGCGCAATGCGAAGGCAAACGTATTGTGGTGATCCACGACGAGGCCGCATCGCGATTACCACTGGAGACCATGACGACATTGTCCGATCAGACTCCGCTGGCGGTTCGTTTTGGAATAAGCAGACGTCTTGCGATAAGCGGTGCAACAATTGAACAGCTCTTTTCCCGGATGCCCAAGATCGGACAACTTAACTTACTCCTGATTGTCAATCCTAGAGGCGATCTGCCAGGAACGGAAGCCGAAGCGAAGCAAGTACAGGCGTTGTTAAAGCCGTTGAGCGAATCGATCAAATTGCGAGTCCTCTTCCGCCAACAAGCCACAGTGCACGCCGTTCGAGAGGAATTAGCGCGGGCTGATGTATTGCACTACTGCGGACACGCTTTCTTCGACGCTCCTGGCGAAGATGCGAATGGTCTGTTATTGGCGGAGGGCAAGGTTTTAACTTTGCAGGAAATGCGATCGGTCGTCCGCCTTCCTCGTTTTGCTTTTGTCAACGCATGTGAAGGTGGCCGGGTCCGCGGAGGCGATCCGAACGCGGCAGCCAGCAAAGCATTCGCCGAGTTCTTTTTGCGCTCGGGCGTTGAAGCCTACCTCGGAACCTATTGGCAAGTCAGTGACAGTGGTGCCGCAAGTTTCGCGACCAGTGTTTATACGTCATTGACATCCGGCCTAACCTTAGACGCGGCTGTGATGGATGCGAAATCGTCACTCTTCAACAAACCGGACAAGGAATGGGCAAACTACATCCTCTACGGTAACGGTGCTTACCGTTTGCTGGAAATGCAACGAACCAAGAAGCTCACCTCGTGAGCCCTCTGTATTGTTCGCTTGCGATTAACTGATAAATTCATGTAAACAGTTTTGGACCAAGCCAGCCTACTGCTGTTTAATGGCGTTGCACGTCAAGCACTCGGCGCGACGGTCCAATCGCCGCAATCAATCAATTCACTCCGCGCGACTCAAAACTCACTCCAGTATCGAAGTTGAATTATGGCGCTTTATGCATTCGATGGAACTTGGAACGATTCAACGGCACCGGACGAACAGCGGGACGCGCGGAAGGATACAAACGTTCATCGCTTTCGAATCCTTTACGATGGAAAGCGTGAATATGTTAACGGTGTTGGGACGCGGTTTGGTTTGATCTGAATCAAAAAGTCCGTTCCTTCACCGCCAAGTGGCACAAACGATCGATCGACGAAAAGTGGAAAGAGAACACCAATCAGCCCCACCCCGAATTTCGCAGCGATTTGAAAGCCCTCCAGCCCATATTACGCCAGTTGGCAGATGCACTTTCACACTTGGCGGACGCTAGATTGTAAACACGTGCGCCAAACAACTGGAGGGAAATGGGTTGGATTACCGAAAACCTTTCGAAAGCAGAGCGATAGCGCTCTCGAATTTTTTCGTCCATTCAGTTCATAATCAACTTACAGTTTGGTCAACAAATAAGTACGCTGCCCCAGTGAGCCAAGGCCTTCGATCTCAGCAACTTAGCAACCATTCATAACTTTGTAAGTATTTGTTTGGCTATCTAAATTACTACCGTCTACTGCATGATAGTCAAAAATACAGTACTGCAAATTTTAATGCGTCTTTAAACGATGTCAATTATGATTTAAGATACGAACGCGTTGCTTTGACATTTATCCGTCTGGTGTCATGGATTTGAGCGTGAACTGGGATTACTTACGCGCAGTGGTATTCCGGGCTGAAAGTTTGGCGGCGAACAATCGAGTGGCTGACGCGATCAGTCTATTGAGTCAATTACTTAACGAATCTGGTGGTAGTTGTGTAAACGCTCACGAAATTCTTGCTCGACTTCATGGTGAATCATCTAAGTTAGGAAAAATCCATTCCGAATCTGCGAAGAACTTGAGGAAAAGTCGGCGTATGTGGCCTGGATTTGGTTGGGGAATGGGATATTCGTTAGCTGGCAACACGATAAACCCATTACACATTTCGGCGAGATTCGACGTTGAAGCGGCCGTTTCGCAATGCGCGTTACGAGGCTGGAAATGCGGCGAGAATAAGAACTGCTGCCAATAACTTAGATAATCTGAACAGGTTTCAAATTGCAATGCGGTTAAGGCTTAATCACGACATGACTAGGTGGCGACTTTGACCCATCCGATAGTATCATTTGTGATTGGCAAGGTTAGGGAGCGCGATTGTGAGCGATTTCAGTCAGTTACAGTCTATTCTCTAGTTTGAATTCATTTATTTATGTGGTTTTCTCATGAATACACCCGTTTCCATTTACGTGATTCATCATCCAAAGTGCAAAGTGGCTGAGGAGTTGGCGAAAAGCCTTTATGATTGGTTTCGTTTAGGGTATTTGTCGGGTGATCAGAGTGGAGCGGGGTTGCCGGTTTACTATCGGCGACTGATGGTGGATAAGGTCCTGCAACCCGAAATTAGGTTCGATCAAGCGGCACTGAATGTCGTCATTGTGCTTGTCGATGAACATCTTGTTCTCGAGCCTGACTGGCGATCCGCGACCATCGATCTCGCCAAGATTGTCATGGATAAACACGAAGAGTTTTCGAAGGCAAAGACGCTGGCCGCAAAAGCAAACTTGTCGCAGGCGATGCTCTTGCCGGTTGCACTGCATGAGTGTTTTTATCGAACTGGTCCTCTGTATCAGGGCTTCAATCCGATTCGGTTGCTTGGTCTAGACATGCCCCTAAAAAAAACCGTTCTTCGGCGTGCTGTGACCGAGGCTGCGGCACGACTGCTGCGCGGAGCGGGCGCAGTAGATCCGCCTCCGCTAAATGTTTTTCTAAGCCACGCGAAACTTGATGGACGCGAGATTGCAGAAGCTATCCGCGATGGAGTTCGAAACTTCGGGCAGCTTGTGGCCTGGTACGACTCCAATGATCTGCCTTACGGTGCCTCGTGGGAAAAACCGATGAAACGAGCCGCCGCTGAAGATACTGCGGCGATGATTGCAACAGTCACCGATGCCTACCCTACGCGTCCATGGTGTCGCCAAGAGGCCAATTTGGCTCGAAGCCCAGAGTTACTTAAGAATCGAGGTAGTAACGTTTGGAAAGTTCAGCCTGTTGTCGCGGTTCACGAGCCAGGTTCAAACTTTGTACGCGGTGCAGCAGCGCTCGACGGTGTGCCTCGAATCGGCTGGGACAAAGATCAGCCTAGAGAAACCACCAAGTGCATCGTCGATCGGCTAGTCCTTCAGGTTATGTTAGGTCAAGTTCACCGCCAAGTGGCGGTGAATCTGGAAAACCATGATCGCCAATACCGTAACATGCTTTGGAGAAAATCGTGTTACATTACATGGGTGCCGGACCTTTGGACTCTGTCCAATGTTCGGTCGAAACTGAATGGTAAATCGTCAGTGGTTGAACGCATCGTTTATCCAGGATATGGTCTGTCTGCCTCCGAAAAGGGCGATCTCGAATCGGCAGTCAAATCGTTTCGCAAGGATACTAAATTGGTGAGCTTTGAGGGGGCGATGGTATGAAAGATGGTATGGGCGATGTTAAACTCGGACTTCTAGTTGCACTGTCCGCGGGTGGCTCAAACGATGAGCTGGCCGTACACGGAATTGGCCTGGAGCATGTGGAAGAACTCATGGTTCGAATGGCCATGCGGCTGCTGGCGGACGGGAATCGGCTTTCTTTTGGTGGAACTCTCGGTGATCCAGGCAAGGATCTAACCAGGTATCTGATCGAGACCGCGGAACGGTGGCTCGATGACAAAGCCGCAGAAAAGGTCCATGTAACAAAGCCTGAAACATGGCCCCTGGTTAACTACTCGGCATGGCCTAACCACGAGACGATCCTGGATGACCAGCGAGCCAAATTGGTTGGGATTTGCCAGTTCGTCAACATCGGTCCTGGAGTTTCGGAGGATATTTTGAAGCAGGCAGCATCTGTTCCTGCACAGAAGAACAGGTACCTCGCAGATGCCCTGACAGCCATGCGCGAACGGTCTGCCCAAGAAGCGGACCTACGTGTAGTGTGGAGTGGACGTATCAACGGGGCGAAGGGTTGGATGGCTGGCATACTTGAAGAAATCGGCTGTACCCTCAGGCTTAATAAGCCCTTGATCATTCTGGGTGGCTTTGGCGGTTGTGCCCGAGTGATCGCTGATTTTTTGAATGATTTGGAAGCCACGTGGCCAGAACCACTGAGTCTCTCGGCGTGTGCCGATCCCGAACGCGACGCGCTACTAACCGACAGTGAACGCACGACGCTCGAAAACCGCATCCAGGAAGCTGAAAGACTGTTAACGGAATTCCGCGCCAAGCTCTATTCGGAAGACTCCATCAATGGCATCTCCACGCAGCTCATTCGCAACGCTCTACTAGACGAAAACAGTCGGAGTGTGATCAGCAAAGTTGCAGAGGCCGCCGCAAGCTTTTGAACCGGTTGGCGATCTCGCAACATCGCGCAACGCTGTCGTTGACACAGTGTCTCATCGTGCGATCAACTCACTGCCCTGCGAATAAAATGATGGACGGGACAAAGTCCCATCCTACTTCTTGCCCTCGCGAACGGCGTTGAAATACTCACGAGTGTGATCGCGCTGGGACTTCGGCAATGGTGAATCGTCGAGTGCTTCTGCATCTTCGGCAAGCGAAGTCAACACGGCTTCTTGAACTTCCACTTGTGTCGTTCCTTTGCGATTTTCGCCGCCAACTTGACCGCCGTAAACCGTCTCGCCTTTTTTCATTTTGTCGCGAACGCGAGAGTCAAAAGTATCCACGTCGTCCTCTTCTTCAGGTCGATCGCCCTGGCCTTTGCCCTCACCTAAACCACTGCCAGGGATTTTCCCCATCTTCCCCATGGAACCCATGCATTTACTGCATCCCTCACCATTGCATTGACTGCAGGTCATCTGTGACTTGGACTGCGACAGGCTATCCATCAGTTCGTCCAAGTCCTTCAACTCTGCGTCTTGCTGATTCATCTTTTGCAATTGGGATGCCATCTTGCCGAGTTCTTCTTTGGCAGACTGCATGTCTCCCTCCTTCATCGACTGTTGGGCTTTTGAAAGCGCGTCAGCCATCTTTTGCATCTGGGCCATTTGTGCATCTTGGGCCTGGGCTTGTTCAAGTTTGCGTTGCAGTTGAGCGGCTTTCTGCATATCGCCGGCTGCTTCCGCTTTCTTGATCTGCTCTTTCAAGCCTTGCTTGTTCTGCTCATGCGATTGTGCAGCCTCGGCCATCGCTTGTTCGATCTTCTCAAGCTGCTTTTGTAGTTGCTGCGTTTCCGAGGGGCTCATTTCGCCCGCTTCCATTTTCTTTAGCATCTTCTCAAGAGATTCTTCGGCCTTGTCGAAATCACCTTTCTTCAGTGCTTCAGCAAGCTTCTCAGCTGGGCCCGCTTCGAACTTCTCCAAGTTTTGGAGGTTGCGTTTCAGGTTCTCCGCGCTACCCATTTCATTGCGACGCTCTTCAAGCTGCTCTTTGATGTCGTTTAGCTTAGCGAGCGATTGCTTCGTATCGAGCTTGTTGTCTTTTTGAATTTTTGCCAACTCACCTTCGAGCTTCTTGAAGAAGTCGATTTCGATATCGGACAAACCATCCTTTTCCGCTTGCTCACGTTTCTTTTTGATTTGATCCAACAAAGGCTTGGTAGAACTCTTGATTTGCTTGATCGTTGTCTTGGAATCTTTATTTGCAACTTCTGCTGGGGCCAAACAATTAGGAGCGTACCAAAGTGCTGCACCAATCAATGCAGGAATAAGCGGCAGCATCAAACTGCGTCGCAAGCCCCACTGAAACTTGTCGCGAACATCAAGCTTCTCGGCACGCTTTTGAGCGTCAGCGGCGAGCGCTTGACCTAGATCTGTTTCGGTGTCTTCTTTGGACATGACCAAAACGCTTGACAGCCGCTCGCGCAGTCCAAAACGGCGATCGATCTCAACAGCCGCGTCGGCAAGTGTTGGCCGGCCCACAAATGTAAGAACCGTGTTGATAATTAATGCTAGAGCCGCACATCCACCCGCCCAGCTTGCAACCCAAATGAAGTTGTCGACCGGCAAGTACATGACTTTGGGAAGGACGATTGCAACGACTGCTAGCAATAGTCCCAGGGACAATGTCCAGGGCAAGTAAGCAAAGAATCTCTCCATTACTAGCCGCCGCCGTGCAATTCGAGATTGCTTGCGAATCTGGTCCATAGGTTCAACCCTCTACGAAAAGTTGTTGGCGGATAGATGCCGTTTCCCCAATGCTACACCAACAGTATATCGGTGCAATCAAAGGGGGTGCAAATCAACAATCCAGTTTTTTTAGAATTTTTTGGGATTTGCAGGTTTCGTAGCTTTGCGGCCCCGTAGCTTGGGACCATTTGTCCCGAGCTTTTTGAATTTGTCTTCTCCGCTCATTTTTCAAGAAAAAAAATCAGTACGGACGGGACAGGAGTGCCATCCTACTTGCGGCGTTTCTTGTCCTTGCGGCTGTCGCGCTGGGTGGCGGAACGGACGGCGGGTTTGTCGAGCATGGCACGCAGTTCATCCAAGCGAGTTTTCATCGCAGACTTTTCTGCCACTGGCTCAGGGGCTTGGCGGTTCTTTTTTTTTCCGTTCTTGTCAGCTTCGCCGTTTGTCGGCGGCTTGGTCGGTGGCTTGGTCTCGACGACTGTTGTGTCCAGTGGCTTTGATGGAGGCGTGAATCGCTTTACCAACTTGCGTTCGACCAGTGACCAGATACTGGATGTGATGAAGTAGATACAAAGTCCGCTCGGCACTTTAAAGAACAAGACTCCCATGAAGACGGTCATGATCTGCATCATGTTTTGTGTCATCTGAGTCTGTTCATCGGTTGCTTTCGGCATCAAGATCTTTTGTTGCAACAAGAACAAGGACACTGTAACAAGCGGCAAAATGTTAAAGTACGGACCAAACCAACCGGTACCGCGACCTGCGATAATGTCGGGCATCCACGTGCCCCAGTGCAAAAGCATGTCGGGGCTCGCAAGGTTCGAGCACCATTCGAAGCCTGGAATCAGCGGTTCTTGTCGGAGCGAAATGTCGACGCTCAAACAGCGATACAATCCGAGGAAGATTGGCAACTGAATGAACATCGGCAAGCAACCAGCCAGAGGTTGGAAGTTGTGTTTTTTGTACAATTCCTGCATCGCCTTGCCGCGCTTCTCCATGTTGTCTTTGTATTGTTCGTTGATCTTCTTGAGTTCGGGTTGCATCTCTTGCATGCGCTGCGCGCTCATCGCCGCTTTGCGACCCAGCGGGAACATGGCACCACGGACCATGACCGTCAGCATAATGATGGCGACACCATAGTTGCGAACGATCGCGTAAAAGAAATGCAGGATCCAAGAAAGCGGTTTTGCAACCCAAGGAAACCAACCGTATTCAATCGCTCGCCCCAAGCCATGCAGTTCAAGAAGTGCTGGATCTTTAGGACCGATGAAGACTTCATAGCGCTGCGAGATCTCTGAACCGGCCTCAACTTTTTGATCCGTCGTGTCAAACCAGAAAGACGTGTTGGCTCCTTGAACCTGAGACTTGTTGAGCGCGTTGACGTCGGCGACAACCGAGGAAGCGGCTTGACGTAGGTTCGTTAAAGACTGTGGGTTAGATGGGTGAGGAAGTATCGAAGAACAAAAGTACTGTGCATCCAAACCGATGTACTTCAGTGTCCTCATATCGAGCGGTTCGCCTTCCGAAAGCACCAGTTTATCAGGCATTTTCGGATATTTCTTTGCGTTATCCACTAGTTCCCGCGTTGTCCGAATATCGTGTCCGGATTGAACGGTATTGAAAATCACATCGCGTTGACCCGCCCCCGAGAACATGTGTGGACTGATCTTTACCGAGTACCACCAACCTTCAAGCGTTAGCCCGTTGAGTCCCTGTTGGCGGAACGATACATCGATCGCTTGATCGTTTCGATTGACGATGACCGTTTCCAAATCGAGAGTGTAACCGTCTTGTCCTGTGCTGCTAGGCAGCAAGCGATAGCGTTTGACCAAGTCGATCTTACTGGGTCGGCCAGTATTCGCTAAGTAACTATCGAGTGGCATTCGGAATTCAAATCCTTGGCCATTTTCGACTTCGAGCGGTTGAACGGCCCAGTCGGCGTACAGCGTTTGACGGATCGCTGGCAGAGCATCGCTTCCAGGTTGGATATTCGTTTTATTCAGCGATCCCAAGGTTGTCATTAAACTCGGGCGCTCTTTGTTGCCAGCGATGTAATCTGTCGCGAACTCTTCCGTGCGCAAAACATCTAAAGGAGCTTCCACTGTCGTGGTCGTGAATTTTAGTGTCTTCGGCGCTCCATCAACTTGTCTCTGAACAGTCAACTGCACCGACGTTCCAGGCTTGATTGCCAGTAGTGCGGCTTGAGCGCTAGTCGACGAATCGATCGGCAGATCATCGATTGCAGTGAGTAGATCGTTTTCTTGAATCGCACCCGGAGTTTCAGATGAGGTAGCCAGCGAAGCGGGACTGCCATCTGGAACTGACATAATCCGCATGCCACCGGAGACAGGCGATAAAGCAAGGTATCCGAGGTAACTTCCCTCATGCTCAAGCGCTCGATACTTGAGTTGGCCGTTGGATTTCTGTTCGACCATTTCGGCCCGAATGAGACCGGCGCCGCGTGTGCTAAGCGTGACGACCATATTGAATTTTTTTGCCGGGTCCATGGACCCCAGTGTGACCACTTTTCCAGGATTCAGCGGCACAGCGGGTTTTGCTTCGCTGATCTCGGCGACAGGTGCCACTCGGTCTGGTTTGGCACGCGGATCGTCTTGAAGAAGAGGGTCAGAGTTCTCAACGACGGGAGCTTCGTCGTTCAGCTTCTTTTGTGGGACCGGACGCTGCATGCTCATGTAAAGAAAGAACAATGCGGAGGTCAGCATCAGCCAAGTTAGGAATCTACGTTGATCCACGCCATCTCTCTTTTCTTTGGAAAGTGAACTTTCCAGCACATGCGACAAATACGACGAAGGTAGCCCCGCGCCAACCAACTATACCACTACCCAATGCAACTATTCTCAGCCTAAGCACGAATCTTCGCTAGTCCAACCCAAGTCTTAGGCTCAAAACACCGCTCCGGCACTGGAAAAAGACCGAAAATCAAGCTAATCCCTGCTTTTAGCTAGTAATGGTGGTTCGCCGAGCGGTCTGAACAGATTCCAAAGTTGACCCAAGCTCCTCAAAAATGTACTTAAGGTGTGAAGTTGGTAGCTGGTTTCGTGAGAAACCGGTGGCGAACGGAGAGTCTTGACTTATTAGCAATTGTTCGTGTGTCGCATAGGTCATGCAGAGTAGTTGACCGGTTTTTCGGAGCGCGGGCGTCTTCGCCCGCTGAACCCGCTAGGTGACTAACGGCGACAGCAAAGAATTTAATTACCGTCTATAAAGCGAGATCGTCAAACTCACTTGCAAGTCACCTAGTCCCGTGCGGGAGAGGACGCCCGCGCTCCGAAAAACCGGTCAACTACTCTGCATGACCTATGCGAC
>JANODD010000310.1:0-7541 GCA_031412515.1 Planctomycetia bacterium
TTGGTTGCGAGCGAAGCACGCAACCAAACGCGTGGGGGCGGGCAGTATCGTTCATCGCTCGAACATAGCCGCAAAAGTCGTAATTACACCGAGTAAACTCGGTGGCGATCAGCGACGAGTGTCATATTTTAGCCGTAATTCGAACTCGCTTCGACTTGGCTTGATGATTGGCTGGTTATCCTGCGGATTAGGCAGTGCTGTGAATATTGAATAAGCAACATAAAACTGACGAACTGGACCGGTCTCGTGCTTTATTCAAGTACTTTCTACCAACATAAGGTAACATGGGGCGACCTCCAAATGATCTAGTTTGGTTTACGGCTGGGAGGCCCATGAGTTCACATCGCAAAAAGAAATCAACCGCCGCCTATCTCGCGTTTATACGTAGGCGCGGTCATCCACAGGCACCGCATGGAGTGGCGCATTGGCGACGTGGAGTAGCTCGCAAGTTTTTACAACTTCGAAGCACAGGCGCCGGAGCGTTGGTCGCGTTTATGGCGGTGCTTGGGCCAGGGATGTTGGCTGGGCTGTCGGACGACGACCCTGCAGGCATTACCACGTACTCGGTGCTTGGGACAGACTTTGGATATCGCTTGCTGTGGATTATTCCCGCTTCGACTGTTTTGCTGATCTATTTTCATTTGCTTGCCGTGCGAGTCGGCGCGGCATCGGGCAAAGGTTTTGTCGGAGTAGTTCGAGATCGTTGGGGCCCAAGCATGGGCTACGCGGCTGTGATCGGTTTGATGCTTGCAAATTTTGGAACTATTTGTGCGGAATATGCTGGAATCTCCGCAGCGGCTTCATTGATTGGAATTCCGTCGTGGATCAGCACGCCGCTGGCTGGTTTGCTGATCTGTCTGGTGGTAGTGCTCGGTTCCTTTCATCGTGTAGAAATGGTGTTGTTGGTTATTTCGTCAACGCTAGCTCTGTACATCGTTGATGGCATCTTGGCACGCCCCGATTGGTCGCAGGTCGTTCAAAACTCGTTGATTCCAAATCTACCTGGTAGTCAGTCGGCTTGGATTGCCGTCACTGCGACTTTGGGAACGACGTTAGCTCCGTGGGGATTGGCGTTTTTACAGTCGTATGCTGTCGACAAGAAGATCACGGTTGCCGATCTTCGATGGGAACGAGTTGACGTTGTTATTGGCTCCGTACTCACTGGCGTCATCGGGCTCTCGATCGCGGTTGCATGCGCTGCAACGCTTCATGAAACGGGAACGCAAATTAAAGAAGCCAGTGATGTCGCGATTGCCCTGCGTCCGTTGGCTGGTTCATTCGCAACGGTATTGTTTGGCGTAGGTCTGCTGGGCGCTTCTTTGTTGGCTGCAGCCATTGTGCCGCTTGCAACCTCTTATTCCATTGCGGAAGGGATCGGAGCGCCAGCCTCTCTTGATCTTGACTCTCATCACTTTCAGTTTTTTTATGCGGCTTTCGTTGGACTAACCGTCGCAGCAGTCAGTGTTGTTTCATTGCCCGGATTACCACTGATTCAATTGATTTACTCGAGTCAAGTTGTAAATGCGGTTCTCTTGCCGCTGCATGTCGTGGCATTGCAGCTATTGGCTCGAGATTCGTCGGTTGTTGGCCAAGCGAAGATCGGTCGAATTTCAAACGTTTTTGGATGGACTAGCATCGCACTAATCGTCGCATGCGTTATTGCGTTGATCGTAAGTTGGTTCACCGGCTAGTTTGCGAGCTAGTTCGCTGGGCGAGAATTATGGAAAAGACCGCTCCGCAACCTTGGTGAACGCAAACCTCCTCGCTCAGTTTCACAGTTTGGTCGTGACCTGCCAACCTAATAACTTCCGGAAAATTGACACCACCGACCTCGTGTCGGTGGTGAACTGACTGGCCAGCTAAACTTGCGGTTGATCACGTCTACGTGTCCCCCGCCGACCTCGTGTCGGTGGAGAAATGATTAGACGCAGTGCTCAGTCCTTAGCCTGACTTCGGAGCATCACCCAAACCGTAGAGCCGATCACCAGCAACATCCCAACTACTCCAAGACTAGACGGTATGCGCCCTTCGAAGATCCATTTGTAGCTGGCTGCGAATGCAACTTGGCTCAAGCCGATGACACTGATTCTTGCGGGCCGTCCGGCTGCAAAGGCTTTCGTTAAAAACAATTGGCCCAGCACGGCGGCAACGCCCACGGCGACTAAACGCACCAAGCTGCTATTATTCGACGCGCCCGACATCATTTGCATGGGCGTGCACAACCACAGCCCAAGTGAGAGCAGCGTTGAGACCGCTGAGAAATGAGTGACGACCGCTCGCGGATCGAGTTCTTTGACTCGATGCAAACCGATCAAGGCCACGGCGCTGAACATGGAAGCAAGTGCGGCCAATGGAATTGCGACGTGCGGTAAGTAATGAGAATGCTCCGTGCTAAAAGTCGCCGGTCCAGTGGCGGATGCATAGATTAACCACATTCCGAGGGTACTCACCGAGAGCGCCATCCAAGTATCTCGTGATGGAGCCTGACCGAGCATAGGCCAGCCCAGGATCGCAACCCAAATCGGATACATGCTCGACAGCGATAGTACCACTGCAACATCGTAGTGCGTCATCGCAAAGAAGAGGCATAGCATTGCGCTGCAGCCCGCTAAGCTCCGCATCCACAAACTGGCTGGCCGAAGAACAACGAAATTCGCCCGAGCATACAGCACCATACCGACCGCGATCAGCGTCGCCACCGCGCTGCGAATGGTCGCAATCCATGCGAATGAATATTCTCTGCCGAGAGACTCGATAATCAGTCCCATGACAGCGAAGAAGAACGAGCCTATCAGCATCCAAAGGTACGGCACAGCTATCCAATGACGGGCATGGCTTCGAGTAAAGTCGCCTTTCTAAACACGATCTGCGACATGTAGGCATTATAACGAGTGTTCATATGGTGGAAGCCTATGCTACGGCTCTCCTTGTTATCGAAGAGCCACAGGCTAGAAGCCTATGCTACGGCTCCCCTCGCCCCGGTATTCCGGGGAGAGGGGTTGGGGTGAGGGGCTATGCGCTAGTGTTCTAAGCCGCAGCAGACGACTTCAGAAAACCTTCCAAGTGCTTGGCTCGCACTGGATTCTGCATCTTCTGAACGGCTTTCGCTTCGATCTGACGAACGCGTTCGCGAGTCACTTTGAAAATGCGACCGACTTCTTCAAGCGTGTACGAATAACCGTCGACCAAGCCGTAGCGCAGACGAATAATTTCACGCTCACGGAAAGTTAGCGACTTGAGCAACTGCTCGATCTTATCCTTCAGCAAGCCGTTACCGGCGTTGCGAATTGGGTTGTCATTGGAATCATCTTCGATGAATTCTCCAAAGCTGTTGTCTTCGCCTTCGCCAACCGGACGATCCAAACTGATCGGATGACGGCCAATGTCGAGCACACGACGAACTTCTTCGAGCGGCAATTCGGTCTGCTCAGCAATCTCTTCGGTGCTTGGCTCGCGACGCAGCGTCTGAGTCAAACGTTTTTGAATGTTACGCAGTCGGCTTAGAACATCGATCATATGAACCGGAATGCGAATCGTGCGAGCCTGGTCGGCAATTGCGCGAGTGATCGCTTGACGAATCCACCAAGTCGCATAAGTCGAGAACTTGAAACCCCGACGGTACTCGTACTTGTCGACCGCTCGCATCAAACCCGTGTTGCCTTCTTGGATCAGATCCAAAAAGCTCATGCCGCGATTGCGATACTTCTTGGCAATAGAAACCACCAAACGCAAATTGCCTTGTGACAGTTCGCGTTTGACTGCTTCGAAATCGGAAAAGTGCTTGCGGAACTCTTCGCAACGATTGCGAAGGCTACGAGGGCTCTCTTGAGTCGTAACAATCAACTGACGCAGTTCATTGCGAAGTCTTTCGCACTCGGGTGCCGACATTGGATCCGATTCCAGTTCGGCAATTCGCACTTGAAGTGCATTCATGCGATTGGAAAATTGCTCGAGTTGGCGCATGTTGGGTGTCACCCGGCGTGAACGCAAGCTCAGTTCTTCGGTGAGTGTCACGCACTTATCACGCAGTCGAACGAACTGACGAAGCAGTTGCTTTTTGGTCAACGGATCGGTGCTCTTGCGAACGATTTGCAGGAAGACGGCTCGCTTGCGTTGGATCAACGTATTGAGCGTCTTGAGGTTGTGTGGCATCCGCGACGACACCTGCTCTTTAGTCAAGCGTTCGGTCAGCGAAACTTTGATCGTGCGATCAAACGGTAGTTTGCCTTGATGCACTCGATTGAGGATTTCAACTGTGGTTCGCAGAGCGTAATCGTTGCTCAGAACCGAACGACGGAAACGCTTGCGAGTGATTTCAATTTTCTTAGCGAGCGAGATTTCTTCTTCGCGAGTGAAGAGTGGGATCTCGGACATTTGGCTCAGGTACAAACGAATCGGATCATCGCTGAGTTTCGGCGACGGGGAACTTAGTCCTTTGCGTTCGTTTTGAACAATGTTGTTGTCGGCTTCGCCATCGAGCAGACATTCGTTGTTCGCTTCGCTGACGAGAGCGAGTTTAAAGTTTGCTGGAGCGCGATCAAGCAACTCGATGTTGTTCGCCTCAAGCATGGCCAGCAGGCTGTCGAGCTTCTCGCTACTGCAATCTTCGTCAGGCAGGTAAGGGGTCACGTCGGCGTATGTCAAAAATCCTTGGGACTTGGCTTTTTCAACCAACTGACGCAGTTCTAGGTCCATAACTTCCACGATTCAACTCCTTTTGATACGTCCGGTAGCGGGGGCACCAGACTGTGGAAAACTCAGGTCAAATTCAAGTTGGTACCTACCTTGGTCCAACCTCTTTTTTCGTCGTCAATCTCGTAGCATAGGCTTCCAGCCTGTGTGGATTTATAAACCTACAGGCTAAATCACAGGCTGGAAGCCTATGCTACGTTTTGCTATCCAACAAACACATCTTCAGGGCGAGGGTTGTCCATTTTCGGTCACACCACTCACGGGTTCAGAAGCTTCTGGGTCAGATTCCACGGGCTCGGGAGGCTGTGGTTTCTTCTCTTCCAATCCTTGCCTTAAACGGGCTTGACGAATAACGTCCGTCAACAAACTCAGTTTCTCTTCCTCGGATTTTTTGTTGTTTCCAAGTTCAACAATTTGGCGTTGCTGCCTCTGCACATCTTGCAGTTGTCCCATACGAAACGTAAGCGCTCGCAGGCGGTTCTCAGCCGTCTCACGAGTGAAGCTTAGTTTTGCGTTGGCTTGTTCATGCAACGTCACCAACAAACTCTTCAGCGATGGATCTTCCAGTGCGATCAACACGCTGTCAAAGTCGAGTGGGTGACCTGCGAATTCGAGTTCTTGATAAGCGTCAAGCATCTGCTTGGCCGCGTCGCTTTTCAACCAGTCAGGTTGTACACGCTCCAGTGCAACCGGTGCGACCAGCGGCGAGACAATGATCAACTCCAGCAACTCGCGCTCGAGCGGCGACATATCACTGGGCCGCATCAATCTCTGCGCTGGCTGGGCAGGCTCTTCAGCCTCGGGTTTGCGGATCAGTCGTGCTTGCTTGTCGCGCAAACTCTTCAAGCGGTCGCGGAGACTTGGCTCTGGAAGACCAAATTGCCGCGCCATGCGACTAAGGATTTGATCCTGCCGCATCTTGAACGATTCATGAGTGAGCAGACCCGTATTCGGCACTTTTGCGAGCAGCGCAAGCATCTCTTCCATGGCGGCATTGGCGCGATGTGTATCAAGCAGCGGATCGAAACCGGTGCTGATCCTCCGCATCTTGAACTCTAGCGCATCGACCGATGTCGCAATCAATTCACGCAGCTTCTCGCCGCCGAACTCTTTTAAGTAATCGGCTGGATCGAGTCCATTTGGCAGCGTCATGACGCGAACATCGAGGGCCGCACCGAGGAACAGCTCAAGCACTTCGTCGGATCGTCGCTGACCGGCTTCATCGCCGTCGAGCAACAGGACGACTTGGTCACAATTTTGTCGTTGAAGAATTTTTAGATGGGCCGCACCGAGGGCTGTACCGAGCACGGCGACTGCGTTGGTGATACCGCACTGATGCGCGAACATCACATCGGTATAACCTTCCATCACGATCGCTTGCTTGAGCTGCCGAATCGGAAGGCTGGCAATATCAAGGCCGTATAGTTGTTGGCTTTTGGTAAACAGTTTTGTTTCGGGCGAGTTGATGTACTTGGCGCCTTCTTCGGAGCCAGGAAGTACTCGACCACCGAGCGCAATCACTCGCTTTTCACGATCGCGAATTGGGAAAATCACACGATTGCGGAAACGGTCATAGTGTCCACCGCGGTCACGTTTGACGACCAGACCAGCCGCTTCGAGCAAGTTGGCTGAAAAATCATCTTTCTGTGCGTGATCGAGCAAAAACGACCAACTCTCTGGTGCCAGTCCCACTTGAAAATGACGAAGACTATCAGTGAGCAAACCGCGATTTTCGAGATACTTGCGAGCTTCTGAGCCTTCACCATCGAACAGGTACTTGTGATACAGTCCGCTCGCCCAAGTCATGACTTTGAACAGAGCTGCTTTTTCATCCGGGGTCGTACGTGGCTTGAATTTGCCCGTTTTTGTTTCGAGAGTGATACCGGCTCGCTCAGCCAGTTTCTGCATTGCTTCAGGGAAAGAAATCCCTTCGTCTTGCATGACCCAGTTGAAAGCGTCGCCTCCGATATCGCAGACCCAGCATTTCCAGATCTGTTTTTCAGCGTTGATTTGTAGACTTGGACGACGATCCGCGTGCCAAGGACAGATTGCAACATAGTTGCGACCTTGACGGCGCAGCTCAAGCCGCGAGCCGACAAGATCTACAAGATCTGTTGCGGCGCGAACGCGTTCTTTGGTATCTAAATCAAACGTAAACGACACCGATTACTCCACTGGCGATTCTGGTACGCGAAAAAAGGCCATCCAGACCACCCAGGATTTGAGTATCCACATCCGCGGAACTCATTTCACCAGGATAAAGGTCCATGACCAATTACGCTAGCACCACGTTCGCCGTGTCGCTGATGCACTGATTTGGTGGAGCGGTAGCATTCGACAAGCGGTCGTCGACTGATCTCTCCGGATCAAAGGTGCATTTTGGGTTTCCATTCCATTCCCAGCTAGTTTGCATTGCCAATTTCTTGGCTGAGCAATCTCGCTGGGCGTCCTCCTGTACGCTGCTGCGGATTATGGAAGCTGGACCCCGTCCAGGTCAATACGAATCTTGAATCTTTTTTGCAAGATTCGCGTCAAGAGGAGTTTTAGCTTTGCTGTCAACGCTTTTAAGCATTTAGCGAGCAACGTAGCTCCGGACGTCTACTTTGACAAGCTCGGTTCATGCCGAGCGAAACGTGCGCATACCTATACTCCGCACACTCACGTGTATCGTTTTCTTTACCTTTGGTTTTGGCTGCAAGCCCGCCCTGCGCCGCTGGAGAGTGTTGACTTAATAGCAAAACACAGAGGTTCTCAGAAGCTCGCCAAAGTGGATGACCGGTTTTTCGGAGCGCGGGCGTCCTCGCCCGCACGGGACTTGGTGACTTGCAAGTGAGTTTGACGATCTCGCT
>JANODD010000311.1:0-21328 GCA_031412515.1 Planctomycetia bacterium
CATACGTCCACTTGCCGAAGGGGTCGAAACTCCAGGCGAAGCGGACGCATGTCGCTCAATGGGTTTTACATCGGCCCAAGGTTATCATTTCGGTCGGCCCGCCCCTATTCACCAATACGATTGAGTTCAGGTAGGTCGGCCAAATCTTCTTGTGACTGGTCGCAAGAAATTTGCACTTTGAGGGCTAAGACGCTTGAAGCGCTGGCCATGCAGTGTCGTTCATGCAAATGCAAGCAGGTTTTCTCGCTTACGGAATAACGGATGCCGAGGGCAACTTTCAAGTCAAGTCTGCATACAACGGCAAAATGCCCATCGGCTCTTACGATGTGATGATCGCGCCGCCGGGAGGAGAGGGAGACACGTCGACTGTTTCAGCGGAGGATCGCTTCGAACAGGGCCAAGCGAACGGAAAATCCAAAACAGCTTTCCCAGCCCGCTACCGCGAAACTACAAAAAGCGGTTTGAAATACGATATCAAAGAAGGCAAAAACCATTTCAATATCGACATCAAATCGAAATAGGGTTCAGGAAACTGAATTAGACGTAGTCAACATGCGGCGAACAGTGGGCAAAACATCCCTCAGCTTGCCGTTTTTGCATTCAGCCAGATAGGTGATCGTTCACGAACCAACGCGACGCGCTCGAAAGCCTACCGTTATGCCGGCTAGAAAAAAGCTGGCAATGATCGGGCCGCTACTGGCAAGCAACCAAGCCAAAAGACTTATCCAGTTCAACGGATGGATATCGAAAAACGCGAACGCTTGCCAAGTCGTCACGCACATGTCGCCCAGCGTAGCGACCAATGCGATGGGAGCTAACCATTGAACGAACTTGGCGCGCTTTCCCGCTCCGTAACCCAAACCAATTAGCACGCCGACCATTAGCAAATCAAAGATAATCCAGAATTGCAACATGCCATGGCTTCCAAACCAAAAGGGACCATGGCTCTGACTCAATAGACCTATCCATATCACAAGGGTAAGTGCTAAGCCGTAACTTAAACGTTGCCAAGTCACGTCGCGCACACGACGCAGATTGGTCGTAACAAGTCGAATGAGTGTATCGAATGCGAAGCGGGTGGGATGCGAACGTACGAAAGCCATCAGTACGGCGACGAGCATGCTGAATGTAAACTTGGGTATGCCCGTGACGTAGATCTCTTCCCATTCTTCGGGACGCAACTTGGCTTTAAATGCTGCTAGTCCTTCGAAGCTATAGATGGGATCAAACAGACGCCGCGACAAACCGAAGACGGCCATCACCCACGGCGGTTGTCGGTAACGCGACTGGCCGGTGTTTCGCAGAGGCGATAATCCCAGTGTGGCATAGGTCTTGCCTTCGGTCGCTAACGATCGCATGGCAGAATCGATAAGTGCTTCGGCCGTCCCGTTGGGGGCAGTAGGAGAGCGAATTAAATCCTCCAGAAAAAATCCGTCGCGAGCATAGATAGGGACTAATGAAAGAAATCCGACAGCTTCAGTTTCACCGGTGACTTTTTGCTGCACAGCCAGAAAATACCTTCGCTCGTTGGGAAACGAAAAGGCGTCGAGATGGACCAAGAAGCTCATCGTGGCCATCCGATGGGCTCGTTGCCATTCGGTAATGACCTTTTCAGCTTGCTGACGTTGAACTGAATTAGACTGCGACATAATCTGCGAACTGACTTGCGTTACCTGCACACCCTTACGCTCGGCCCGGCGCCGCTGCGAGTTAATCAGTTGCATCCTTTTCAAGTCATCGTCCCACCGGATCGGATTCCAGCATGGTTGTTCTCCGATCTTAACATGGGTCGCGTGTTCATCGATCATTTCGGCATATCGGGCCGCCGCGCCAAAGAAGCAAACGCGATATCCGGCCGATTTGGCTGCTGCGGCGAACGCAAGAGCGCAAGGCACTATGCGGTCCAGTGGACATATCGGAGCTCCAGCGACAACCCAAGTACCCCATGCTCGATAATAGGCTACGACCCCAGTTCCATCTGGATCGAACCAATACTCAAAAAACGGTTCGAGCGTTTGGAACGAAGTATTGTTCCAGCCATACTCGCGAATAAGAGCCAGTGCTCGCTGACGAGGATCAATTGTCACTGAGTATTTTCCGAAATCAGTTCGCTTATGAGGAACGGCCAACCAGCCACAATCGACAAGTGGAACGCGTTTTGCTTCATACGCTATTATGTAAAGGTAGCGACACGCTCATACTGCGAATAAGAAATGCCATTGGAAGAAAATACGAATTTCAAGCAAGTACAAGGCCAATTGGTGACGGATGCCGACATGGATGCGAGGAAGCGCCTCGAAGGCCTTGCTTGGCTCCTTGATGATTCCATACTTTTGCCTGGACTCAACACTCGAATCGGTTTCGATGGTTTGCTAGGTCTCATTCCTGGGTTGGGAGATCTCATCTCCGCCGCAGTTTCAACTTACATCCTGGCGGAAGCTCATCGCCTCGGTGCTTCGCGAGCTATTTTGCTTCGCATGAGTGCCAACGTGCTAATCGACACACTCGTCGGATCGATTCCCTTTGTAGGCGACCTCTTTGATTTTGGATTCAAAGCCAACAAACGCAACGTCCTATTACTGACACAATTTCTTGATGAGCCGCAAAAGTCCGCACGATCAGGCTGGCTGTTTCTTGCCGTTCTTGTCACCATTCTACTCAGCTGCGTAGTCGCATTCGTCTATCTTCTAGCAGCAGTCTTTCGCTTCCTAGTGGCGTGATTGTAGAACTCTTGTCTCAAATGTTCATGGGCAAGCAGAACGCTTGGCTGGTTGCTCCGTTCGTAGCTGTAACCAAGAAATAAAGTCAGTTGACGGAAGTTCACAAAAGCTTGATTAGAATAGAGCGGCCATGGCTGTTTTTCCATTGACGTTACTATTTTTTTCGGCTGCGTGCATTTATGAATCGACTCGTGTTTTGTGCGTTTGTTTTGATTGGTTGCGTCGCGGTCCCTATTGCGAACGCTCAAGATTCGAAGTCGCCGATACGCGGGATGATTGAACGTTACTCAGCGGATGTGCAGACGCTCAGCCATCGTTTCCGGTTGCCGCTTGATAGTGCTGCCACGAAACGTCGCTTGGCAGTGACCGGCGATTGGTTAGTCCAACTGCGTGAGCAGAATTTCAATCGACTCGATCGTGTTGGAAAGATTGATTATCTATTGCTAAGGTCTGAGCTCGAGTACCAGTTGCAGAAATTGAAACTGGATAGCGAGCGCGACCTTCAAGCGGCGAAGCTGATGCCTTATGCGGGCCGGTTGGTTGAGTTCTGCAAATCACGTGAAGACGTTGATACGATCAAACCCGTAAAGGTCGCGGACATGTTGGACGCAGTTGCAAAAACCGTCGAATCCGAACTGAAAGCGGTTCGCCCCATCGCTGATACTGTCCAGCGCGACGAAGCCACACAGCAGCGACTGACAGCGCTTAGGGCCAGCGAGTTGATCGCTGCACTTCGCAATTCACTTAGAGAAGCTCACGGTTTCTACAACGGCTATGATCCACAATACAGTTGGTGGGCCAAGCAGCCGATGGAACGACTCTTGGCCGCGATGGAGAAACATCGAATCGTTATTCGCGAACGACTAGTTGGCGTTCCCGATGCAGATCAAGAGACCATTATCGGTCTACCGATTGGCGACGATGGTTTGAAATTGGAATTGGAGCATGAGTGGATCGCGCATGAGCCCGCAGAGTTGATCGCGTTGGCAGAACGCGAGATGAAATGGTGTGACGAACAGATGTTGGCGGCCAGTCGCGAGTTGGGCTTTGGCGACGATTGGCGCAAAGCGATGGAGCATGTGAAGAGCAAGCATGTTGAACCTGGTGCGCAAACGGAAATGATCCGCAACTTGGCTTGGGAAGCGATTCGATTTCTAGAGGCCAACGATTTGGTGACCGTCCCGCCCCTGGCGGCTCAAGGTTGGCGAATGACAATGATGAGTCCCGAGCGGCAGCGGGTAAATCCGTACTTTCTTGGTGGCGATACGATCATTGTGTCGTACCCAACCGATAGTATGACCCATGAAGAAAAACTGATGAGTATGCGCAGCAACAATGAGCATTTCTCGCGGGCGACGGTTCATCACGAGCTGATTCCCGGACATCACTTGCAGTTCCACATGCTGCCGCGATATCGACCTTACCGAAAGATCTTCGACACGCCGTTTTGGATTGAGGGCTGGGCATTGTATTGGGAAATGCTGCTGTGGGATCTCGACTTCGCGCGCGGGGCTGAGGATCGCGTGGGAATGCTATTTTGGCGTCGGCATCGCTGTGCACGCATCATCTTCTCGCTGAGTTATCATTCAGGAAAAATGTCGGCGAAGGAGTGCGTGGGCTATTTAGTGGACCGGGTTGGACACGAACCATCGGCGGCTGCAGCTGAAGTGCGTCGGTCGATCATGGGCGGATACAGTCCGCTGTATCAAGCGGCATATATGCTCGGCGGATTGCAGCTGCGTGACATGCACCGCGAACTGGTCCAAGGTGGTAAGATGAGCAATCGGCAATTTCATGACTCGATCTTGCATGAGCATTCAATTCCGATAGAACTGTTGCGAGCTTACATGACAGGTCAGGAATTGTCGGCCAATACAAAGCCGAGCTGGAAGTTTGCGAAAATCGAGGAAGAATAATTTTTTAGTGATGGAAGCAACATGAACTTTCCCGAACCACCAGAAAACCCATACGCGGCAACTGCCCCTCAGGCTTCTTTGGATCCAAACGCGATGCCGAGTAGCAGTGGGATGGTCAACCAAGTCATGGTTGTCGGCATACTTCAGATCGTTTTTGGGGCGATGGAATTGCTGATGGCTGGTCTTTTGATTTTCTACGCCGTTCTTTTCGCGTTCGTTATGCCCAATATTGAGAACCGCGGTGGCGATGCGCCGCCGCCTGAAGTTTTGTTTTGGGGTTCCATCGGTTTGGCAGTAGGTGGAGGCCTGGTGCTTTGCTTTTCCATCTTGCGGATCGTAACGGGCATCTACAGTTTTTGGTTCAAGCATCGAACCTTGATGTTGATTTCATTGATCGGTGGCATGATTACAATCTTTACCTGCTACTGCGGACCATTTTCGCTTGGGGTTGGAATTTACGGATTGATCGTCATGCTTGATCCGTCTGTAAGGCAGGCGTACCGATTGTCAGCAGAAGGTGTTCCTGCAGAAGAGATCAAGGCTCGGTTTGCGAGAGCTCGATTCGGCTTTTAATTTTGAAGCTTCTTTAGAAATGAGTGGCTATGCTACGGCGACAAGCGGTTCAAATCGGTGCAGTTTCGACGTTGGGAATGCATCTGCTCGGGCAGTCAACTTCGGCACAGCAAGCAAGTGAAACCTCGAAAGCACCGTTAGCTATTTCAGCTGAACTTGCCAAGGGTTTTACGAAACCTATATTCATCGCCACTTGGCCGTTTGGTTTAGCGGCATGCGAGCGTTCTCGAAGTGAGCTGACTGGCAGTGGTTCGATCTTGAATGCAGTGGAACGCGGCATCAACTTGACCGAATTGGATGAGACTGTGGACTCAGTTGGCGTCGGCGGAACGCCTAATGCAGAGGGAGTCGTGCAGTTGGATGCTTCCTTCATGGACGGTTGGCATCAACGTGCCGGTTCGGTAGCTGGCTTGGAAGGCTTTCCCAATCCGATCTCGGTTGCTCGTCGCGTGATGGAAGTTACCAAGCACGTCATGTTGGTAGGACAAGACGCAGCCAAGTTTGCATCGAAGCAAAAATTCGTCCAGCGCGATTTGTTGACCGCTCAAAGCCGTGAGCGCTGGGAAAAATGGAATGCCGCTCAGAAAGCGGGAACCAATGCCGCCGATAAGTCGCATGACACGATTGCGTTGCTAGGGCTAGGCGGTGACGGGCATTTATGCGGCGGTTGCTCGACGAGTGGTTTAGCATTCAAGCTGCCAGGTCGAGTCGGAGACAGTCCGCTGATTGGATCGGGATTGTATGTCGATGGTGAAATTGGCGCGGCCGGTGCAACGGGTGTTGGTGAGAACGTACTTCGATATTGTGCATCATTTTTAATTGTCGAGTTCATGCGGCAAGGTAAAAACCCGACGGATGCGTGCGAGGCTGCCATTCGACGGATTGCGAAAGGCGACGGCAAGATGCCGCAAGAACTGAGTGTCAACTTTGTTGCAGTCAACAAAGCTGGTGTGATCGGGGCCGCTGGCACCGATAAAGAATTTGTGTGCGCAGTCGTGGATGCAAATCGAGCTGTGCTGATTCAGCCACGGCTAGTGCAATAGATAGAGCTTCAACAGAATTTAACTTTGAAGTAGCGGGTTGAGAGCGAGGCTGAACTGATGAAAAATACATTACCTAACGTGTACTTGAATATTGCTTCTGCGACGTTCGTCGACGAGGGGCTGTGAGCCGTCGGCGCTAGCCGCGGGTGAACGAAGCGGATGACTTTCATCAATGAATGCTTATACAATGCCCAGCAATTTAAATCAAGTGAATTGGCACTAGAAGGACTACTGGTCAAGAACCACAGCTGCTTCGTTCACCCGCGGCTAGCGCCGACGGCTCATTGATTCAGCAGCTTCGTTCACCCGCGGCTAGCGCCGACGGCTCACTGATTCAGCAGTCCCGCCCTGAGGTCATTTTTGACTAACCTCAACGTTAAATTGTGTTGAAGCACTAGAGCGATTGCTTAAATAAACATGGACCAATTACCTCAGATTGATGCAGTTACGAGTGCGATCGGCAAATTAGCGGAACGACTGCATAGTGTCGGTGCTGAGAGCTGTAGCACTGAGCAAGCTTACGGTCGAGTCTTGTCGGAACCGCTGCTTGCAGATCGTGACTCACCAGCGATCGATGTTTCTGCGATGGATGGTTATGCGATCCGGTTGTCCGACTTAAAGGGTGAAGCGTTACCGGTCGCGGCGATTGCGGCAGCAGGTAGTGCCCCCAAGTCGCTTCCGCATGGCGCAGCGATTCAGATTTTCACTGGGGCGGCAGTCCCACCGGAAGCGGATTGTGTCATACGTCGAGAAGACACTATCGAATTGCCTGGTCAAGTAAAAATCGAAATCCTAATTGAGTCCTTGTACAGTGGACTCAACATACGTCGTCGCGGCGAGAATTCCAAAGCTGGCGACCTCGTGCTTCCACAAGGTACCATTTTAAATGCGCCATCGATGGGCGCGGTCGCTACATTTGGTCGCGCGAAGGTAATGGTTCAGCGACGCGTGCGCGTGGTAGTGTTGAATACAGGCGATGAATTGGCGAACATCGGCGAGGAAGTAAAGCCGTGGCAAATACGCGATTCAAACGGACCGCTTTTGGAAACATGGCTGCGGCAGATGCCTTGGATCGATTTTGTTTGCCGCAAGCACGTCGGCGATACGCTTGAGTTGGTCGAGTCGGCTATTGAAACGCATCTAGCGAACGCCGACGCAATACTTTTGACAGGCGGAGTATCGATGGGTGATACCGATTTTGTCCCTGAAGCAATCGCGAGACTCGGCGGCCAAGTGGCCTTTCATCGCTTGCCCATTAGACCTGGTAGACCTGTGCTTGGAGCAAGCCTTCATGGAAAGCTGCTGCTTGGTTTACCTGGCAATCCCGTCAGTGTCGCGGTAACATCACGAGTGATCGGATTGCCACTACTCCGCAAACTGGCAGGCATTACTCCGATCGAAGAACCTCTAAAGCGATGTTTGTTGTCTGAAGCCGACGACAAAGCGTTGTCCCTGGTGTGGTTTAGACTGGTGAAAATTGATCACAGTTCCAATGTAAAGTTAATTGGATCTCAAGGATCAGGGGACTTGGTCTCGCTCTCCTTAAGCGACGGGTTTGTTGAAGTTCCCGCCGGTGAGGGTGGAAACGGCCCCTGGCCAGTACGATGGTGGTCTTAGACGGTCACTGGACAAATCGCCGCCCAAGTCCAGTGGCGATCACTGGTCATCTGGACTGTCTCTGCTGCAAACCCAAGTTCCGCTACCATTTGTCGAATTTCTTGCAACGTTAAAGCCGCACATAACGACTGGCGAAACAGTTGCTGGTTATAGGTAGTCTCATTAATCGTATATGTCTTCACCAACGATTCGACTTCTTCGATCGAATCAGGGCGATAGAGATCACGAATGAAGACACGACCACCCGGTTTGCAGACGCGAACGATCTCTGAGAGCATAGTGCGAGGTTCTGGCACATGATGAATCAAGCTGTTCGAGATGACGCCGTCAAACATATCGTCTTCGAATTTCAATTGTTTTGAATCGCCATAATGCAGTTGTATGCGAAGCTCCACGGAAGCGACGGCGACGTTATAACGTGCAAGATCAAGCATACTGGTCGCCGCGTCGCTGGCCATGACTCTGCACGTTGGATGCTGATGGCATAGCTCAATCGGAATCAAGGCCGTTCCCGTTCCAAGATCCAATATATCGTTGCCCAACTCGCCGCAAGCCAACAGCTCTTCGACAAAGCGACGGTTGACTTCCGAATGATTCATTTCGTTGTAGCTGTGCGCTTCATCCGGATCATCCATCAATTCAGGTTCTAGTACACGTTCAAGCATATCGGACTCGTAAATATTGGGGGACTCGTAACTTAGACCTCAGGCCGGGACTGCCGAATCAGCGAGCCGTCGGCGTTAGCCGCGGGTGAACGGAGTAGCTGTCTGCTGAATCGGTGAGCCGTCGGCGTTAGCCGCGGGCGAACGGAGTAATTGTCGTTCATGACTAGTAGTTCATCCAATACCAATTCTCTTACTGCAAATTGCCCGGCATTGGGTAGTCATTCACCGGTGCAAGTCATCCGCTTCGTTCACCCGCGGCTAGCGCCGTCGGCTCACAGCACCTCATTTTGGAATGCTGCCGTCTAAATAACGCCAGTTTTTAACAAATGAAATCAAGTCGGCCATGGCTTGATGATCGATCTGAGCTTCAAGGCCTTCAGGCATCAGCGATACACCGGTTGCTTTTAGCTCCTGCAAGTCAGCTCGCTTCAACGTCTGCCGAGCATTGTTTTGTCCACGTAGAACAATCGAATCGCTGGTCTCTTCAGCAATCATGCCTTCGATCACTTGATCATCAGAGGTAAGCGCCACAAAGCGAAAGTAGTTGTTATCGATAGCACGATTTGGGTCGAGGATATTCGTAAGAATCTGCGTCGGTTGCTGGGTACGTGAATCCGAGATATCGGGTCCAACTTGAACTCCGACATCGGCGACTTTGTGGCAACTTGCACAATGTCTTATAAAAACTTGTTTACCGCGTAGAGCATCGGCGGTCATCGTAAGGCTGGCTTGGTAATCGGTCACAACTTTCGCGCGATCGGAGTTAACAATACTATCTAGGGCTGCGTTAAGTTTCGTCTGAGAATCGCCTTTTGCCCGAGTCACCAATTTCTTTAGATCGTTCGAACCGATTCGCTTGGCCGTGATTTTTCCAGTAGCCAGTTGATCCGCGAGTGCAGCTAGTCGCTCCGGCTTTTGGCCAATCAAGTCGAGCAGCACTTGCTGCACCTGAGGCGAACTGCCCGCTAATTCGCCGAGTAAAAATTCATTGCACGCGGGATCACTAGTCGACGCCCAGGCACGCAGTCCGGCTAACTGCAAGGGAAGTTCCTTCGAAGTTGCGAAAGACGTCAACAGTTTAAGATCTGCCACTCTGGGCGACTTTGACAGCATCGCTATCGCCTGAAGTCTCAAATCGTTTGATTGAAACTCATCCTTCTCTTTGACCGCTAGAGCAGAAATGCGATCCCACAATGCAGGTGATGTCAAGTCACTTTCCAAAGCCGGCAACTTTGAACGTCGATTCAAGAATTCAGCTAGCACTGACAACGCAACGCTCTGTTGACTCGCAATCGGTTCTGAGAGTAGCCGGTTAGCCTGAGCAAAAATCTCAGAAGCCGAATCAATTCGTGTATCTAATACAGCACTTGTGAGCCGTCCCACAGCTGTCGCATATAGTTTTCGGCCGCTACGGTCAGGGGGAAACGGATGTACTTTGAGACCATCCAGAACTGTCGAAAGTAGAATTTCTGGTCGATCCTTGAAATTGGCAGCGACACTTGTCAACAGTTCGGCGAACCATGTTTCATCAATGGATGCACACAGCGACAATAAATATCCAAGTGATGTTCGCGGTTCAGGACCATCAGTCTTACTGACGTTTATCGACCTCAAGCATTCTTTCAATTCAGCAGTATCTCCAGAAGTATGTAATCGTTTTATCACTACATCGATTACTTCCCGATCATCGGAAAAATGAATTTTTGCTAACCGTAACGCGGCATAAAGAACCTGTTCGTTTAGCTCTGGGTCGGCAAGCAGGTTACGCACAACTTCTGCCGTTCGCTCAAGCTGAGCAGGTGAGCCATTGGCGAAAATAGTTGCCAGCTGAATCGCAACTATGTTACTTGCAGGCTCCAAACTTCGATCGTCGGCAATCTTCTTCAGCGCGTCGAACTGTTCCTTTGCCTCCCGTTCAATCAGCAAGCGACGTACGGTGTCGCGAAGCCACTGATTGCTGTTCGATAAAAGCTGCACCAACTGTGCGTTAGAACGCGAGCTTAGCGGCGTCGTTTGAACATCTCGCAAAATTGGAATCATTCTGTCTGAATCCTCTCTTACAACATGAAAAATCCGTCCGCAGTCGTTTCCCCACCTTTCGTCGACCCGTTTCTTAAGTTCGTCTGGTACCCAAGCCGGATGTTCGATTACGGCACGATGCATGTCAACGATGAGAATCCCGCCGTCGGGAGCTTGCGCGACGTTGACTGGACGGAACCATTCATCGCTGCTCGCTAGCCAATCCTTTTCAAATACAGTTGGTCTTACGATGTTATGGGCATCCACGATACCGCGAAAACGGCTCGAATGGACTAGACTTCCCGTTGGCTCGCACGCAAAAAGCCGTGCAACATTAACACTCCTAGTAGCTGGATCTCGGTTAAGACTCTCACCACTGAACTCATGATAAAAAACCCCGCACGCTGCCGTAAATTGTCCAGAGTGCAAATTGGAAGTTGTCCATGCATTCACAAGCGGATAAACCTTCGATTGCTCACCAGCTGGAATAAGGTCAACGACGCTAGGGGTCAAACCGGCGAGTGGATTGCCGACGAGGTCTTGTTGTTCGAAACGGACCATAACCGCTGGATTGCGATTGCTGCAAAAAATTCTGTTGCCAATCGAATCGAAGCACAGTCCAAACTGAGCCGGACCAGTGATGGCTTCCAGTTGTTTTGTCTGTGGGTTGAAGCGCACATCGCGGCTGCCGAGTATGATCGGTTTGTCATCAGTCTTACGCAAATCCGGACCAGCAATGACACTGCCGCCGCGCAGCCCGCTGGCAATGTACCACCATCCGTCGGGCCCAAGTCGCGGGTGATTGGCGCGAAGCTGTTCATTCTCGCGGGCGAAACCTTCGATCCAGACCTGCTGCGTATCGGATTTTGAATCTCTGTCGGTATCGCGGAGCCAAACGACCTGACCAGCCACAGTGATGACCGCCCCATCCTTCCAAAGGGCGATTCCCGTTGGCATATCCAATCGATCGGCGAACACGACCGACGACTCAAAATGTCCATCCAAGTCGTTGTCACTTAAGATGCGTACACAGCCCGAAGGCGAATCGCTGGTGGGATACGGATAGTCGCGCATCTCGACGATCCACAAACGACCGCGATCATCGAAGGCTGCGTCCACTGGATCGATGACTTGGGGTTCATGAGCGATGATCTTGACCTCAAAACCCTTTTCGATCTCGATGCTCGCTAGTGATTCAGCCGGTGATAACGCCGTGCTCCGCGGTGCTTTTTCTTGGGCCGCGATTTGCACGGAAGGCAAGCCAACTAAGGCGATCGCGAAGATCAAACGAGCGTTCAACATGATCAGCCAACCTTGTGAAGTATGCTTCCAGCTTGCCATCCAATTTGGCCGAGGGACGTTTGGCAGCAGAACGTCGCAGCGGGACTGTCGTCTTAGTGTATCCACTGTGCATTTTTAAACCACTGTGCATTTTTTCGGAGATGTAGGATAATCCATGCTTTGGAACATTAATTTCCATTGCTGATTTTCTCAACCATCCGCTCGCCAGAATTTGAACTCATGGATCACAATATTCGCATCGGCATTGGACACGATACGCATCGATTGGAACCGGGCGGTCCACTGCGAATTGGTGGCATTGATATTGCCTTTGATTTCCATTTAGCGGGGCACAGCGACGCTGACGCCCTTCTGCATGCGATCACTGACGCTATTCTCGGCGCGGCTAGCCTGGGCGACATCGGCGAACTGTTTCCCGACACCGATGCGGCGAATAAAGGTCGCGACTCAGCGGAGATGTTGTCACTTGCATTCGCAAAAGTCAAAGAGGCTGGCTGGGGCATCGTCAATCTCGACTGTGTTGTGCTGGCCGAACGACCGAAACTGTTGCCGCATCGGCAAGCGATCTGTCAGCGGATCGCAGAGATTCTAGAGATCTCACCAACTCAAGTCGGACTGAAAGGTAAAACGGGCGAGAAGACCGGCGAGATTGGACTTGGCCAGATTATGCAGGCCATGTGTATCTGCTTACTGGCGGGCAGCACGGATATACAAAACAGAACGTAGTTTTTCGCGAGCAAACGTAGCTGGTTTCGTGAGAAACCGGATGCAGTAGAAGGTCACCCTTGCGCCCCGGTTTCTCACGAAACCAGCTACATTGAAAGCATCACAATTGTTCACTACGGGTTTGTTAGTAATAGGGCGGATCGCGGCAGCTAGCTGGTCAAATGTCCTGCAGAAACGAGCGATTAACGATACGAATAAGCTCGGAGTCCGCCCGACGGCTTTGGAAATGCTGCTCGCAATCTGGTCACTCATGGCCGTGCTACTCGCGCCGTGGTGGGGACGGGCAATCTTTGAATCGCTGGCAGATTCACTTTTAAGAGAACAATTAGATACACCCAAGTGGTTTGCGTTTTGGGGTTGGATGGCGATCGCATGCGCGCTCGAAGTGCCCGGCAATGTGCTTTTGCTCCGGTCGATTCAACGCACAGACCTGTCAATCTTTGGTCCGCTTAGCAGTTATAAACCCATCGTTGGAATGTTGCTTGGTTGGTGGATACTTGCGGAGTTGCCAACGCATTTCGGCGTGGTCGGAATGGTCATCGTGCTGGGCGGCAGCTTGTTGCTGACCGATCGACCGCGCAGCGGCATCAGCGCTGGCAGTACAGACTTTGGATTAAGAAACAAAGGCGTGCGAGATCGCTTGATCGCAGTAGCCCTAACAGCGGCCGGTTCGATCTTTTTAAAGTTGGCGATGAAGCATCAGGGCACACTGACATCCCTTTCGGCATGGTGCTTCGTAAGTTGGTTGCTGGCATTCGCTTGGCTTGTCGTTGAGTCGCTCAGAGGTGGAAGCAAGCGGTCGGCGGTGCCACGATTTATCTCGGTCGCAATGCAGCCCGATGTATTTGGGATCGCGGCGAGCATGATTGCGATGCAGTGGCTGACGATTAGCGTTTTTCAAGTGATGCACGTCGGTTACGCATTGGCCCTGTTTCAGCTAGGTAGTTTAGTGAGCGTCTATTTGGGCCATCGACTGTTCGGTGAAGTCGACTTTTGGAGAAGGATGTTCGCCGCGTCGATCATGTTTATCGGCGCGACGTTGATAGTGCTTGCCGGTTAGCGCGGGGATACGCGCCTCGTTCGCCCCAACGCCGCTGAAGAGTGTTGACTTAAAAGCGATGCACAAACGTCCTCAGAAGCTAGCCAAAGCGGATGACCGGTTTTTTGGAGCGCGGGCGTCCTCGCCCGCACGGGACTAGGTGACTTGCCAGTGAGTTTTACCATCTCGCGTTGTAGGCAGTAAATGGATTCTTTGCTGTCGCCCAAGTCACCTAGCGGGTTCAGCGGGCGAGGACGCCCGCGCTCCGAAAACCGGTCAACTAGTTTGCATAAGTTATGCGACACATGAGCAATCGCTATTAAGTCAACACTCTCCGCTGGCTATCGGTCCAACGCTACTCACGACCCACAAATCGCCAGTCGGGAAAGGCTGGTCGCGGGAATCCCCAACTGGCGGCAAGTGCATCAGCGGCTTCTTCGATGTCGGTGATCTCGCCCCAACCACCGTTTCGTAGATAAGCGTGTGCGAACTCGTGAGCGACAACGTAAAGTGCAAAAGGCTCGGGGGCATGTTCAAGTTTGCGACGGAGCACCACGCAACGGCTAACGGTGTGAGTCGCTGACGGACACGCCATGAACAACTTCCAGCCTTGCTTGGGTGAATAATCCTCCAACGTTATCTGGAATGAGGGGTCCTCACCGAAGTCAGACTGAACCACTTCCGGCAAGTGAAACAGGACAGTTGAAATGCGAGCTTGCAACTGCGGGTGTTCCGAAAAGGCTTCGAGGTGTACAGCAAATCTAGCGGCGTTCAATGGCGACTTTCAATGGCGACTTTCAGGTAAGCAAACTGGGCATTCGCTTTTCATTATACAGAGCGGAAAACACTTGTGTTTACGAGTACTGATCGTTTATTCAAGCGGCGGCACGAGTAAAACCGCGGTCTCTTCGAAGCGTCTAGGCTAGCCTATCAAACTTATTCATCGGCCAGACAAGCTCGCGGGAGTCTTTATTTCTGTCATCATACCTAGTACTCGCGTTGGAGTTTATCGAGAAGTGCGTCTAGCTCAGCTTGACTGTTGAAACACCAATCTCGAGGGTTTTCGCTTTCTTCGATCGAGACCACTGCATGGCTGGACTCGAGCATCCGTTTTAGTGACAACTGATGGTTCGCCAAAGCGTTCTCTGCAGCACCTTGGATTCGGGTGTGGTAGAGGCCGGGAATAGGTTGAACAAAGGGATCGCGGTAAGTGATGGCCTCCAGATCCGCTTGCGCACGACCTGCCAGCCAGTGGAAGTACTTTGGTTGCCATCGCAGTTGATCACAGCTGAGCAAAAGAAACCAGCCGACACCATAACATGTCTCGCGGTGTTTGGCGGCGGAAATTAAACCTGCCATAGGTCCACTCTCAGGCTGTAGGTCGACGATCGTTGCGATACCCAGGTCCTTGTACCGATCCACACTGTCAGAGACAAAATGGGTTTCGTGTCCTTGGCTACGCAGCGATTTCGCCAGTCTCAGCAAATGAGGTTGGTGATCAATCCGTACTCTCGCTTTATCGGTGCCAAAACGCACGCTCTGCCCGCCACACAAAATGTACGTGGGGACATTCGCTGGGTCGCAGTTTATGGAAGATTCAACGCAAGACTCGCTAGACGATTTGCCTGGCAATGGGTCGTTGGGTGCGTCAGTATTTTGCATTGAGCAAATCCATTGTTGCTTTGTAGCAATTTGGAAAGATTCGAGTTACGTTGTAGTCATTCGCGAACAACTTCCCTTTGGAACAATTTACATGATTCGCTTGATCAAAACACTAACCGTCTGCTCGGTTGCCTGCTTTGCCACATTGCTGTCGATGCCTTTGGGTGCAGTGAACGCCGATGAGAAATCGGTTCCCGTATTTGCGGACGGGCAGGCTCAAATCGTTCCCGGCTTTAAGGATTCTAAGGAGTGGGTTCGTCATGACCTGTGGGTCGAAACGGAGTTTGATTCTGACGGCGATGGCAAAAAAGACAGAATGCACGTTGCCGTCACCAGGCCTAAGCAGACCGATACAGATGGACTGAAGCTGCCGGTGATCTATGAGACGAGCCCTTATTTTGCTGGGACAGCACCCGATGCACCCGAGTACATGTGGGATACGAAACATGCGCTCGGTGCCAAACCGCCCAAGCATGAAAATCCGCCAGCCTTCGAACGCAAAGGCCAACGTCCGATCATCTCCAATTCACAAACACGCCAATGGATACCTCGCGGCTTTATCGTTGTGCATTCCTCTTCGCCCGGTACAGGCCTATCTCAAGGCTGCCCAACTGTGGGTGGTGATAATGAAGCGCTGGCACCCAAGGCAGTCATCGACTGGTTGTGTGGAAGAGCAAAGGGTTACACCGAAGTGGATGGGAGTGAACCAGTCGAAGCCTATTGGTGTACCGGAAAAGTGGGTATGACGGGTACTTCTTACAATGGCACTTTGCCACTAGCAGCGGCGACCACTGGCGTTCAAGGGCTAGAGGCAATTATACCCGTCGCGCCCAACACTTCGTATTACCACTACTATCGGTCCAATGGACTCGTGCGTCATCCAGGCGGTTATATGGGCGAAGACATTGACGTGCTCTATGACTTTATTCATAGCGGCAATGAAGCTCTACGCGACCACTGCGATTGTGAAGTTCGCGACAAAGAGATGGCGAATGGAATGGATCGTGTCACAGGCGACTACAACGCGTTTTGGGCTGGTCGCGATTACCTGAACAAGATGGGATCGATGCATGCGGCCATGTTGATGTCACATGGCTTCAATGATTGGAATGTCGTTCCAGAACATAGCGTCCGCATTTACGAATATGCAAAGGCGAAAGGATTGCCGGTACAGTTCTATTGTCACCAAGGCGGCCACGGCGGCGAACCACCGATAGAATTGATGAATCGCTGGTTCACAAAATACTTGCACGGTGTCGACAATGGTGTTGAAAAAGATAAACGGTCATGGATCGTTCGTGAAAAGGACAAACGCGCCGAGCCAACTCCTTATCCGGACTATCCCCATCCAGATGCGAAACCAGTCACGCTACATCTTTCCGCCGGTGGCCTAAAACAAGGTCAGCTAATGCCACAAGTCAAGTCGCAAGCGGCCCGTGAGACAATCGTTGATGATGTGGCCTTCACCGGAGCAAAGTTGGCAAGCGAGGAGGAATCCAATCATCGACTCCTTTACGTGACGCCAGAACTTACTGAGCCGGTGCACATCTCGGGCTATCCAAAAATTAAAATCAAACTGGCGAGCAGTAAGCCCGCCGCGAACCTGACGGTTTGGCTCGTTTCATTGCCTTGGACCGAATCACCCGAAAACAAGATTACCGATAACCTGATCAGTCGCGGTTGGGCTGACCCACAGAACTATCGTTCGATCACCGAAAGCGAACCGCTTCAGCCTGGAAAATTCTATGAGCTGTCGTTCGCACTTCAGCCCGACGATCAAGTCATTTCAGCCGGTGAGAAGATCGGACTAATGATTTTCTCGAGTGACCCCGAGTTCACGCTACTACCCGAAGCAGGAACCGAATTGACCGTCGACCTTGACGCAACGTCCATTGAATTGCCAGTCGTCGGTGGTTTGGGCGCGTTCCAAACTGCGATTATCCCAAAGGCAAAATAAAGGATCGGTATAGCATTATGCAAAGCAGTAGCTGGACAACGGTTTTAAATCAGGCTCGACCCATTGGCGTCGGGCTTCTGCTGACATCAGATTCTCGCGCGAGTAGTAGGTCAGCGGCCAGGATTTAGCGGCGAGCGGTGACTCAAGCAGGTCAGTTAGAATTGCAAACCCTTTACCTGAGTGCTTTGAAGCGAACTCGTAAATGCCAATGATATACAGTCGAGTCAACGTTTCGTGGTAGCCACTCGAGTCGGAATTAGTTCCACCGTAAATGGAAACTTTAGGTAATTAAAAGACTCGCGATTAGCATCTGAGCATCTGAGCCTCTGCTTTGTGTGTCACTGGTTTCACGTGTATCAAAGCGCATGTCATTCTGATGCGATACCAGTTTGCACGATAGTCGCCGAAGTAACAAACGTCACACCCCTCGGTCACTTACGATACCGTTGGCGCATCGCAGTACTGTATGCTTTGGAACGACTTACAATCCACTTGCTTTAAAACTTCGGCAACTTTCACGCCGAGCTTGTTGCCGTTGCCACGGCCAACATCAAGTAGACTCACTTACTCCGGTTCACTGGCGAAGCCAGTGGCACACGGCTTGTAACCCTCGCGACGTTGCAATTTTAAATTTGACATTTCAAATTTGTCGTTTTCTGACCCCCAGAAGTATTGACTAACACTTGACAGTAGCGCGTTTTTGACCAATTCGATTGGCTTTTTCAACTTTGCTAATGTACTCCGTGGCAAGCGGAACTTTGCAGGATGTATCGCCGACGTTCACCTCGACAGCTCCCACTCGCTTGGCAGTCGCTTTCGCTTTACCCAGCATGGGCTTCACATAACTGCCAACAGAGATAACGAAACCGTTCATGACATACTTGACACGATTGGCGGCTTGGTCGATTTCGTTTGCAACAGTCTTCAGCAGTCCTTCGATTTCGACAAGATCTAATTCAGTATCGGGGCGAATAGAAATCGCAGCCGAATAAGTGCACCAGCCGGACGATTGGATATGAGCTTGTTTAGATGCCATCCATTTTTTTGCAATCGAAAATGCTTGCGGATGCTCGGATGCAACCCATGGCACTGAGTACTCGCTGAGCATTTGCCACCATGCAGACTTCGCCCATGCGTCCAATTGCTTGGTCGTCATCTTGCTGCCGTCGGCGACGAGTGCGGCTAGATACATTGCGTCTGCGTTGCCCGTATCCCACAGCTCAAGTGCCAACGCTTGATCGCCTTTGATTTTCTTCAGTATCTTTTTCAAGTCACCGACTTTGACTCCGAACATCGGACCATCCGCTCCGTGCCGCCGATAAGTCTTTACTTGTTGTTCGCTGCCAAGGCTCTCAAGTTCTTGCATGACCTCAGAAAGTTTGCTCATTTTTCTGATCCTTTTTGTAGTAAAGCGGTGGTATTTGTGAGCGACAAATCGGAAGTTCGCCTACGATAGATTGCGTCATTGTAATGCTCTTGATTCGTAGACGTAGCCTAGGCTTCCAGCCTGGGGGAAGTTCAAGATTCCCAGGCCAGAAGCCCAGGCCAGATTCCCAGGCTAGAAGCCTAGGCTACGAAGGACTCAATTCCGTGTCAGATTCATCCTCCGGTAAACCGCCTCGACGTGAGCGTTACACCGGAAAAAATCCTCGTCGATTCGACCAAAAGTATAAAGAGCACCAACCGGATCGCTACTCTGCTGATGTAGAAAAGATTTTAGCCAGCGGCAAGACTCTGGCTGGTTCCCATCGGCCAATCATGGTCGACGAGATACTTGCCGTTCTCAAGCCACAACCCGGTGAGATCGCCGTGGATTGCACTCTTGGGCATGGCGGTCATGCGAGTCGACTGCTTCAAGCCGTTCAACCGGGCGGGAAGCTGATTGCACTCGATACGGATCCACTTGAGCTACCGAAGACGGAAGCGCGTTTACGAGCGACTGGTTGTGATCCCGATTCACTCATTGTGGACAGATCGAACTTCGGCGGTCTAGCTTATGCCTTGGCTAAGCACTCGGTGACGGGTGTTGATACAGTGCTTGCTGATCTCGGGTTGTCGTCAATGCAGATTGATGACCCCAAGCGAGGTTTTTCTTACAAGCAAGACGGCCCGCTCGACATGCGCATGAACCCCCTGAAAGGACTTTCTGCCTCTGAATGGATTGCTAAAGTTTCACTGCCCGAGTTAACGCAGCAGTTAGCTGAGAACGCGGACGAACCGCAAGCCGATCTTGTGGCTCGTGCAATTCTCCAAACCCAAGCCCGTTCACCATTCACTACGACGCAGGCACTAGTTGCTGTGATTCGTCGCAGCCTGCCGAACAGTTCCGAAGCGACCATGAATGCCACCGTGCAACGAGTATTTCAAGCCATTCGAATTGCAGTGAACGATGAGTTCGGCGCGCTCGATGCCCTACTGCGTCAACTGCCAGCTTGTATGAAGCCGGGCGGGCGGATTGCGATTCTCAGTTTCCATTCGGGAGAAGATCGCCGCGTTAAAGCAGCATTTAAGTTCGGATTGTTGAATGGTACTTTTTCACAAATTTCCGAAGATGTCATTCGCACCTCGTACGACGAACAGCACGCCAATCCACGTTCTGCCTCCGCCAAACTCCGCTGGGCGATTGTGTAGAACATTTGTCCTCAAATGTTCATGGGCAAACAGTGCAACGACGGTTTGCATTAAAAGTAGTCTCGTATTGCAAATTCGCTTTGTTGATCGCCCCTCCTTGATCTTCTTGTTGGTTTGTAGCCGAGAGTCGAACGTTCTGCAACGCCATGAACATTTGAGGACAAATGTTCTACAATCAAATGTTCCACAATCACTGCGAGTAAATCATGCCATCCCTTAGTGCTAGCTGCCTCCATGTCGTCGTACTGACGCTTATATTCACCAGCATCCTTCGACCAATCAACGCACAGTCACCAGCACAGCAATCAGAAAAACCTCAACTGGTCGAAGTGCTTCGGATTTGGGATCGTGCTCCTCACAACGCTTTTACAGATTTACTTCACCACGATGGACAATGGTACTGCGTTTTCCGGGAAGGAAGCAAGCACGTATCTCCTGACGGTTCGTTGCGTGTGATTAGTTCCACTGACGGAGAGCGTTGGGAATCCTTGTCGCTCATCTCTCATCCGACCGATGACCTGCGTGACGCAAAGCTGACCATCACGCCCGATGGCCGATTCATGCTCAACGGCGCCGGTATGCAAGCCGACAAAGAGGTTCGTTATCACTCGATGGTTTGGTTTTCAAGCGATAAAGGAAAGACCTGGGATGAAGGTCGGCGAATCGGCGACCCGGGTTTTTGGTTATGGCGCGTGCAGTGGGAAAAAGGGTCTGCTTACTCGATGGGTTACGACACCAATCGCGATCGATCACAACGAACGCTTCGGCTTTACAAGAGCAGCGACGGTGCGAAGTTTGATACGCTAGTGGAAAAAGTCAATGTTCCAAACGGTGTCGGTGAGGATCGCATACTCTTCATGAAAGACGGATCGGCTCTTTGCCTTCTGCGGAGTGAGAATGGAACGAAGAATGGACTACTAGGCCGTGCCAACGCACCGTTCACCGAATGGACTTGGCGCGAACTAGGCCAGCGCATTGGTGGGCCGAACATGATCGAGCTTCCCGCTGGCCGCATCCTCTCTGCGGTCAGACTCTACACTCCCAAACCTCGTACAGCCTTAGCTTGGATTGATCCAGTCGCAGGAACGATCACTGAATGCCTCGAGCTGCCATCTGGCGGCGATACGAGCTACGCTGGCATGGTCTTACACGACGGCCTGCTTTGGGTCAGCTACTACTCGTCGCATGAAGAAAAGACCTGTATTTACTTGGCGAAAGTGAAGCTTTAAGCATCGAATGCATCTGCAAGAAGGTAACGGCGGCGATATACCGGCAAGGAAATTAGTGGTAAGAAAATGACACTCGTCGCTGAACGCCACCGAGTTTACTCGGTGGAATTACGACTTTTTCGGCTAAGTTCAAGCGATAAACGTTACTGTCCGCGGCCAAGCCGGTTTTGTGGGGCCGGGGGCGGCCACCAAAACCGGGGCCCGCGGGGGGGTCGGCGGGTTTGGGTTT
>JANODD010000312.1:0-2616 GCA_031412515.1 Planctomycetia bacterium
ACCGATCAAACGTCGAATTCGATAGCCAAGGTCCGTGGAATTGCTGCCGGTTGCGGACAAGGTTGCCAGAGCCGCGGAGCGTCGTTGGTCGTTGCCAATGCACAGCTCCGCCATTTGCAATAGCGCTCCCGCGTAAGGCAATTTTCCCATGCAATCCGCGGCGACATCATCACAGCAATTCTCGCGTTCGATACTTACACGACGGCTGATCCACCAGGTAACTGGGTGAAAGAAGAGCAACGCTTCGACCACACGCTGCAGCAAGTTGAAGATCAAATCGTAACGCTGAATGTGAGCCAGCTCGTGACTGAGGATCGCGGCAATTTGATTCGGATCGAGACCGCACAACAACGCAGGTGGCAAAAGTATCATCGGCTTGACGATGCCAACCACAACCGGCACGGATACTCGCTGACAAAGAGCTACGATTGGGATTCGCTTCAAACCTACGCGGGCACATTGTTCCGCGATGGTTTTCAGCAACCTGACATCCGTAATCGGCTGAATAGTTCGACGCAGCCGAGAACTGCCAATGATCGACAATAAGAAACGAGCCAACATAAATCCGACACCAACCATGTAAGCGAGCAATAGGTACGGCGCGAATGCTTGAATGCGCTGCGCTGATGACGCCTGGGGCTCCGCCACAAGAGTCGGCGGTCCGATCTGTTTAGTGACAGGCACCCCCGCATTCATGGACGCTGCTGGCGGTGGCAGAACGGGAATGTCGGAGTTCGCCATGGTTGGGATGGCGTCATTTGCAGACGCCATTGGCGACGATGGAGACTCAACTGGATCACTTGCAACCAACATGATCGGCCCACGCGATTGATGAACCCACGCGAGGGTGGCGATAACGCAGATCGGTAGTGAGAAGAAGGCAACGCATGCGATCGTGTAACGAAAGCTAGCGGAACGCCGCGAGCCGTCCGGAGTTGTTTCGAATGACCGGAGGGCTTGCGCCCTGCCGCTAACGATCTCGAATGCCTGCTCCCCAAGGGCAAGTAGGATTCCGACAACGCAAGCCTGCCACAAAAAATGACCAAACGTGATCATCACTTGCAGCGACAGTTCAGACCAATCCATCGAGAAACGACTCATGACTTGGCCTCCCGCATTTTCTTGTTTAGTAACTTGCGAAGGCTAGCGAGTTCTTCCTCGTCCAGTTCCTTCACATCAAACAGACTCAGCATCACCGCTTCGGCGGAGCCATCGAAGACTCGTTCGACAATGTCGCCGAGCATGCCTCGGGAAACATCATCCCGCTGGATCAGCGGAGAAAATCGAAACGCCTTGCCTTGAGTAGGCTCCAGCTTTTCGATCTGACCTTTATCGACCATGGTGCCCAGCATGGTGATCACGGTTGTATGTGCCAGATCACGTCCACCGGCAGCTAACGCGTCTCGCACATCCCGAACCGTCATCGGCTCGGCATCCCACAGTACTTTCAGTATTTGCAGTTCCAACTCCGTTGGATACTCCGAATTCGGTCTCGCCATAGTTCACCCTTTCGAATTACATCTCTAGTTAACTAGAGTTTATGGGCGAGGCAATCACCAGTCAATTCTATTTCTAGATAATTCGAAAATCTCCTTGAGTCCACAGAAGTCATTTCCTATTGATTGGCCATGCTACCGAAGTACTCGTCTACAAAGTAATAACAACCGGAACTGCTGGAATGTTTGAATGTCTTGGTGAATCCTCCAAACATGTTTTGTTGAGGTACGGTTCTCAAGCTCGAAGCCAGAAAGTCGTAGCTTACTGCGATGCTGATGTCAGACATGCATGGTTTCGAATCGGAGTCGATCCAGAATCGCATTTTCACCTGTCCTTTGCTGTCTTGATCTTTGCCGCCAAGGTGATCTAGCGTGAACGTCAACAGCGGCGTTACTGGAGCCGATTTTTTGGCATCGACATGCATTTTGGCATCGCCAGCCGATCTGATTTCATTCGGATAAGTGGCGAATATTTCCGAGTCGTTTTGCCAGTTGTTCAAGCCTTGGAACGCCACATGACTCAATGCGAAAGAGTCTTCGTGTACCGCTTTGTCTCCGGGGCCGATCAGTTGAATACTTATTGAGCTGTCCGCCCCTTTCTTTACACCTGTCCGCAACTCATAGACGGTTTCTCCCACCAAGGGAATCTCTGTCGTAGCTTGAATTTGACGATGATCGTTTCCCCAATTCGCCAGCGCGCTATAAGTCTCGGTGGTCGTTCCTAGGAACTCTTTGATGGCATAGACCAAGCGATGGTTGCCTGCAGGTACATAAAGGATCATTCTGCGTTCGCTGGATGGTGCATAAACGGCAAGTTGCCGGACGATCCTGTCGCCGCTAGTCACCAGGAACTGGTCACGTGTTGTGATTCGTTTTTGCAATTGCTTCAGCTCCTTCATCTCAGACGACTGCTGAACTTGAATCGCGCGAGCCTGAGTCACCAATTCACCAAGCCGCTGTTTGCGTTGTTGCTTATCTCGCAACTCAGCCTGAAGCGTGTCGTGCTCGCGCTCCAGCGTGTCCGCTTGCGTACGTAAAATCAAACCGTACGCAGCAACGCCAATACAGGCAGCGAGCGCAACGAACCGCACGAAGCGAATACTTTTCTCCGATGCTTGAT
>JANODD010000313.1:0-20950 GCA_031412515.1 Planctomycetia bacterium
CGAACACCAGAAGATTCTCTTGGACCGACTTGGGCTACGACTGCCCGTCCGAATGAAATTGACCGAACTGTAGTGAGAAAAAAATTTCAAAAACCAGCGATTTCATTGGTCAAGTCGCCTGAGTTGGGGAAGTTGGGCTAGCCGATGCGGACCAACCGGTCTCGCCAGGACCGCTGCTGACCGAGCACCTGTATGCGTGTGAAGCTCTGAGTGCTATGCGCCACAGCAGGCTCGGCGTAGTTCTCTAGTTCCAAGAACGATTTGAAAAGCATGACTACTTTCTCACTGAGCCGATTTCTTTCGGCTCATGGTCATTTATGATTTCCCAAACCCTTCCGGTTTCGGAGTCAATGATGTAAGCACCTCGCATCGGCCCGTTGCCTGGGCTACCAGCGTGACTCCAAGCAGAGACTTGAAACGGACCGTTATTCACTTGAGCCTTGGCATCTTGGGCTGTGTTGCCCGCTGAACTCATTGCAACGTAGAGCAGTGTGAAAACGCAGACTGCGATCAAAGCTGCAAACACTTGTGGAAGTTTGTTCACGGCACGTCTCCGCTCATTGTCAGGTGGGATTCGACTAATCTCAATCATCTGGACTCAATGTATCACACTGGCATATGAAAGCTACAGTGATTGAGGCTCATGCGCCACAGCAGGCGGGCAAAGTTGGTGCGGCGTTCTTCGTTTCTGGCCGCACACAACCCAGCGTCCCGCGTCATTTCTACGGGTGCGGCCTACCTCCGTAACATCTTCGCAAGTCTTCCTGCGCCAACCTGTGCCCCCTTAAAAACTTCCGAATTTGACTCGGAAATGATGCCTCATCGCGCTTGATGTTATTCAAAACTCATGGCACATGTGTGTTATCGTGAATCGAAACCACACATAGCAAACGGAGAGATGACCACATGAAGGTTTTAAAAGCAGTAAGGGACCTGACTGAACGCTTGGGGCTGCCCATCTTACTCGACTTTCAAGTATGAAAGAGGACGAACGCCTAAAGTCATCCCGGCACAACCCACGCCCTTTCGCCCCACGTTCACGTTTGTGGGGCGTTTCTCGTTAGTGGCAATCAAGTTCCAACGCACTCAAAGCTGACGTACGAAGGAATTGCGAAACCCACCAACTTCAAGAACTGCGAGCTAAGACTGGTGTAACATCAAGTGAAATGGTTTTGAGCCACTCTAGCAATTGCCGACTCGAACATGAACAACGATCTTGATCACAACCCATTCCGGCCAGTAGCGTCGGAAAATCTTGGCGATTCCGATGACCGACCGAAGGTGGATTTTGTTCCGATCATTTATCGTTGGGAAAAAATGAGACTCGTGTACAATGCAGTACTGATCTCCTTCACCTTAATTTGGAGCTGTTTCGTAAGTCCTCAACTGTTTTTTGATCCTCTGTTTATTTTTCAAATGTGCGTCGGCGGAGTCCTCACCAATCTATGCTTTTTTACGGGACCCGCAATCGAAGGATACGGACGATACTTAGGGTTTTGGCATCTGAGCCTGAGTGTAGCACTATTCGTCATTGGGCTCACTTTCACTGGTTTGCTCACTCTGGGCTTTCTGATTGTTAGAGCCCGGTGATGCTGAAGTTGAGAAGCTGAGTGCGATTGAAGCAGCTCTAAAAGTGCTTTCGGAATCGACCGAGCCGCTAAACTGCAAGCATTTGATTGACTCGATGGCGTCCCAAGGACTGTGGTCGCAACGGGTAGTTCAAGCAAACACTCCTCTATCACATGTTTCTGAAAAGTGCATTGTCTGGTATTGCTCCTGTCTGCGTAAACGCTCACACTTATGTGGCAACCCGAAGGAAAAATAAATCGACCTATTGCCAAGAGGTTTGTATGGACGCTGAATTGGAAATCTCTGAGCCTTTAAGTCTTCGGTCGTCTGTGGTAGTTCTGTTTTTTCATATTACGTTCCCCATTGCTTGTTTTTGCGCTCAACCCCGTCAGGTTACTGCAACAGATAGTCCAATCGATACTGCGGCGTCAGCCAAAGTTTTGCCGGCCTCTGAAGCTGCGCATAAGCTCCCTGTCGCGTTGCATGGAGTGGTGACCGCAGTCCCTGAAGGCTGGAAAGGCTTCTTTCTTGAAGACGCAACTGGAGGAATTTATTGTGAGCCCCAAAATACAGAAGCAGAAAAATCGTTTTGGCCTGTAACGGTTGGCGAAGAAATGGAACTACAAGGAGTAACCGCTCCGGGCCACAGAAATTCGTTTGTAGCTGTCACGAAGATCACTTCGCGAAAAAGCGGCACGTTACCGCAGCCGACTCTCCGAACAATCCAAAGTGTTATTCTGGATCGAGTTGATGCTGACTTCGTTCGATTACGCGGGCATATTATTGATCTTGTTAATATAGCTGGCGAGATGGAATACGGCTTATATGCCGATGGAATCGAAGCGGAGGTTGTACATGCTGGGTTTCGAATCGATCCCAAGATCTATGAGCACTCAGAGGTGGAAATTTGCGGAGTTGTAATTCCACAACAAGGAAGTGCTCGCCCGGTGAAGATAGTTGTCCCCAACGCTGATTCGTTCAGGATGCTTGCGACACATCTTGAGGTCATAGAGTCAACTAAACTGAGTCCCATTGAGAGTGTATTGCGACAGTTCCAAGGCAGAGACCCAACTGTAAGGATCTCGGGCGATGTATACGGCAGCAATCCCGATGAGATTTGGTTGGTAGACAAAGGTTTTGGCATTAAGTGGGTAGCAAAAGGCATACAACTACCCAAGGGAACAAAACATGTCGAACTGCTTGGGATTGTGAAAGGTAAAGACGCAAATAAATCGATTGAGTACGGAACAGTCCTATCAACTAGCGATGTTCCGAGTCGCTATGGTTTCACTCCGGCGTTGATAGATGACCGTGTCAATGGGCATCTAAATCAAATCGTAAATGTTAAGGCAACATTCTGGGATTCCAACTTAATAAACTCGGAGAGAATACTCTCATTTGATTTAGGAAACGCCAAGCTAACTTGTCGCGTGCTGGAGGAAACACACAGCGCGAACTGGACGAATTTTAGACGAGGCGCAATTTATAGCGTTAATGGGTTACTGACTCATGACTCCATAGAAAACTCAGCCGAGTCTGCGATTGTCCTACGTTCTCTGAAAGACGTCGTAATGGTAACGGGGCCTCCATGGTCTGTTCGCTTTACGCTATATGTTGTGTCGCTACTTTCGGGTGCATTGACAATTGGTCTATTGACAACCATGTACTGCTGGCAACAAACGACGGTCGCTAGACGAAGATTGGAATCAGCCCGAAACGATTTGTGTCAGGTAAATGAAACTCTGGAAGTGCGAGTTGTTGAGCGCACCACTGAGTTAGACAAAATTAATCGAAAGTTAATCGACGAAGCCAGTGCAAGACTGCTGGTTGAGCGAGACCAGAGACAAACACTGGAGAGTTTGGAGGATGCACAATCGCTGGCGCAAATTGGTTCTTTCGTATGGAACGCCGCGAGCAACATATCAACTTGGTCGAAACAGTGCTTCTTAGTGCATGGATTAAGCGCAGGCGAATCTGCCCCTACCTTAGATCAGTATTGTATTCAAGTTTATGACGAGGACCGCTGGGCGTTCAAACGTTATTTGGAAAAGGCAACAAATTCGATTGAGAGGGAGGAATTCCGTTATCGAATAACGCTGGCGTCGGGAGAGCTGCGGTGGGTGCGCTCGCTTGTTAAGGTCGTAAAATCTGCAGGCGGGGCTTTAATTGCAATAGAGGGGATTGTACAGAATGTTACAGAACAGGTTTCAGCGGAACAACAACTCCGACACTCAGTAAAAATGGAAGTGGCTGGGCATCTGGCCGGTGGTATAGCCCACGATCTGAATAATACTCTACTGGTTGTTAAGCTGAATTGTTACTTGCTGACATCGAAATTAGAAAAGCAGTCGCTCGATTCGGGTCTCGCAGCGCATGTCGAGGACATTGAAGCGGCAGCAAACAAATCTGCAATGCTTACTAGCCAACTTCTAACTTTTAGCCGAAAGCAAGTGATTCGCCCAGTAATACTAAATGTCAATGCAACAATCCTGAGTTTCAAGGCACTTTTGTCGCAACTTCTAGAAGACCGAGTTGTTATCAAATTTGACCTAGCTGAGCAAACTGCAGATGTCCGGTTGGATCAGGGACAACTAGAGCAGTTGCTCATGAACTTGATCTTAAATGCACGCGATGCCATTTCTGGCTCGGGTCTAATTCGAATTACGACGAGCAATGTGACGGTCAATTGCAACACTAATGTCGCTCGGTGGGCACTCCAGCCGAAGTGCGGCGAATACGTATCCCTAATTGTGAGTGATAATGGCTCAGGCATTCCGCCAGAGTTGCTTCACAAGATCTTTGAACCATTTTTTTCGACGAAGTTACCAGAGAAGGGCACTGGGCTTGGGCTTGCAGTAGTGCATGGAATCATTCGCCAAAACTCTGGTGGGCTGATGGTTGAAAATCAACCAAATCGAGGTACCACTTTTAAACTACTAATCCCAAGGGCTGCCAAAGCGGATGATGCCAACGATAGTGGAAGCTCGTTGCTAAATGACCATTTCAACTCGACTCAGAAAGATTTCACAGACTTTGGTGGCGGTCAATCGATACTTTTGGTTGAGGACGAGTTAAGCGTCTGCGAACATACGCGGCAGGTGCTGAATCGTCTGGGTTTTAATGTCACTGCTTTGAACTCTCCGTCGGATGCCCTGGCATTGGTTGAGGAGCACTGCAAAAGTTTTCAACTCCTGCTCACGGACTATTCGATGCCCCATATGTCAGGCGTTGAACTTGCAACTGAAATACGTAAACACCACCCAACATTGCCTGTGGTAATAATGAGCGGCTTTATTAACGAAGAAGCGTTCCAGAGTATGCCCGACGGCCAAGCCCCAGTTTTTCTCCAGAAGCCGTTTGCAGTCCAAGACTTGGGAAACGCAATTCAAAAGGCGTTAAGGCATTCGTCGATCATCAAGACGGCCTAAGGCATCGTGGCGCTCAAACTCGGTTGCACATTCACCGTCGTTACATGGACGATGAGCGTAATAATCTCGAACTCGTCATTCGTGACTTCTATCAATCGAAGGCTGCAACCAAACTCGCATATCCGAATACCTACCGGGGAAAAGTTTGTCCATTCGACTATTGAGCTGCTCTAGTCGGTCTCTGCTTTCAACCGATTTGGGTATCGGGTCAGCCAACGATTGCCTGATACCCACTCGATTCCTGACGCGATCCATTGAATTCTGGAACGACTGACTGAATGGAATTACAGCAACGAGTGGACGTTGTTCATGATGACACCAAATACAGACTGTAGGTATGGATTCTTTAGACGCGTCCGGTGCGCCTTCCACTGGGAAAGATGCTTCCTCGGGATACTTAGAAAGCCGCTTACCTGTCTGTGAGTCATAAATTGCGAACTCGGCGTTTTCCTGTTCAACAGGTGGCTTGATAACCTCGACAAATTGAGATTGACCAGCCGATTTACCTGTTTCTGAAATGACCACATTTGAGTGTTCGCTTACTCGTATCGTGCGATAGTGTTTCAGCGTTCTGCTGTAGACTTGGTAGTTGCTCCAAGTGTCGAAGTTCGTTTTCTCACGAAGCTCTTGAAGAGTATCAGGAAGGCGATCGAGTCTGTTTGGCGCCGATGACGGTTCTTGGGAAACTGCGGGTTGGATACCTAGCGCCACGCATATGGAGATCGTTGCGAGAGCTCTGAGCATGTATTCTCTCCTAAAAGGGTGAGACAACGGTCACCTACATAAAATTAAGGCGTGTGTAGAAAACTACGCCCGAAAATGAACCCAAGTACTTGGGTTAAGGCCACGACGATCGCAATCGATAGCAAAACTGGCTCATCTTCGTTGAACCGCGGGATGCGGACCCGCATGTCCGGTGAGGGGAGGACGGTCAGCGATGGCCGTCCTTACCCGATTTCGGCCTTCCTTTCACACGTCGTTCTCAGGGCGTCGTCACATTCTCGGTGCAGAGCCCCGAGATTCAAAGAACCAGATCACTAGAACGAAGGCGACTCCGAGGCCCGCTCCGGCGGTCATCAACCGAATCACGTCAAGAGTATGAAACGTCTCGAATCGGGGACTGCTGGCTACGCTGAAGAAGGCAATCAATCCGAAGAACGCAGCCATCATACCGCCGAAAAGTCGCCCCTTGCGCCGCCGAAGTTGCTCAAGACTAGCGTTGTCCGCATTTGTTGTTTGGCTTGAACTCATGGTGTTCCAGTCGAAAAGATTTCTTGTGTTGATTGGTACATAGGCCGAACGGCACCAATCACGCGGTTGCGGCAAGTGACCTTACCTTGGAAAAACGCGCGACCCGCAACTCGCGTGCATTGGATTGTTACCCGCCGCGTCCTTTGCCAGTTACAATGTCAAACGTGTAGTCCCGATCTGCAAAGTCACGAGCGTAGATTGAATTATCGTCAAACGTAAAGCCGTTTGTAAATATGTCAGCACCACCAGTTAGCCAAACAATAGCACCTTCCGGCGTAAGTGCGGCAATAGCGAGTTCGCCGTGAGACAGGATCAGACGGTGCTTCGGCGAATAATAAACGCCGAAGCAGGCTGCGTCGTCAGTTTCGGTAGTCCATTTGGTATCAAGTGACGGTACCGCAAGTCGTGTGATGTACGGACCAACGGCGATCAATAGATCATCGTCCACTACAATCGCCGAGTGTTCATGAACGCCAGTTGCACCGCCACCAGCAAGTAGGATTACGGAAGCAAGCCGATCACCGGACCGTAACGTAGTCACCGAGTGTTTTGATGTGGTGTAGATGTCGGTTGATGTATCAAGTTGCATTTCACGATCGAATTGGCGCGCAGACTCACCTTCGGCTATCCCGTAATGCGGAACGTTCTCGACGACGATTTCGATTTTTAGATGGTGAAGGCATAGCATTTTGGTGAAGTGCCTTCAGTAGGGTAACCATGCTATTTCGCGTGGCCAGGCACTAACAAATTGTTTTTCCATCTCAAACCGTTCAAATGACTGGTCGCTTATTTTAACAGTTTCCTTTCTCACAATTTCAAATCCCATTGCCCCGAAGGCTGGCCGGGCCATCAAGCTCGCGTGAACCCAGAGGCGTCTTTCGCCCTGCTGTCGCGCTAGCTTTTCCGTTGACTCATAAAGCCGTCGAAAAATTCCAGTCCCCTGTTCAGACGGCCGTATGAAGGCAAAGTCGATATACCCATTGTCAGCAAGACTCATGAACCCAAGTAACTGCGTTGCATCCGCTGCAACGAAAATCACCTGCGAACTCAGCCGTTCGATCCACTCCGCACCGCTGCGATGCTGTGGAGCCCACGCTTGTCGTTGTTGTTCAGTGTACTTACTACGACAATGCCTGACCGCGTCAAACAAGATATCCGCTAAAGCATCAAAGTCGTCAGCAGTGGCTTGTCGTATTTCAATTGTTCTTTGCATTGGCTCGCCAAATTTTTGCCATGATAGCGACGGCGATAACGCAGTCGCCGCGTTTGATGTTGATGTAAGCGGCGCTATCGGCGGCTCCCATTCACCGCATTGCTCGGTCGAGTTGCCATGTCCCAAGTGGCCAGCCGTTGGCCGGTCCTCTAGTTTCCTACCCTGATCTTTGTGTTGTAAGGACGCTCGGGATCGCAAGCCCGGGGAGTCTGTGGGGAGAACCCCTTCGCAGTGAGTGCCATCTCTTCTGGCGCGTCGTAGACAATTTCGATGGTTATGTACTGCCCACTCTTAATGTCCCGATCCGGCCGGAAATACCAGCACTCGCCCTTCGTGGTCAGCTTCGGCTTCGAATCCTTCACGCGATATATCCCAGGGGCATAGTAAACTAGCAGTTGGCCTTTACTGATGTCTTGCCTTGCCATAGCGAACAGCACCGTGTCGCTAATCGATTCCCAGTAATCCGTCCCAGTGGGATCGGCTACGCGATCGAATTCCACGAACTCTACCTTTTCCAACTCCACAATCCGCGCATCGATCGCCGCAAGTCGCTTGTCGAGCAGTTCGCGCTCCAAAGCGAGTTTCGTTCGCTGCGCGCTGAGGTCGAAGAGTTCCTGACGCCTTTGAAGGCTCGGCGAGTCATCGGCGACCAAGCGACCGAGGGCTAAAAAGCCAAGCAGAACGACTTTGAGGAAGTGGGGGAGTCGTATGACCATGCCGGTTTATTCCAGATATAGAGTAATTAAAACCACTGCGCCAGTCTGGGTTATCCATCGCCGTACGACGAAGCCCAAATTGCCTGGGCCGCTCGGTGAGTTTAATTTCCCGGAAAACCTGCACGCGAGCCGGGTCCGGTGCACCGGCGGGTTCCGTTGCGGACGATTTACGGAGCTAGGATGATCCACTCAATGTACAGTACCTATTCTCTGAACACAAAGTGCTTGGTGGTACAGGAACTAAACCACCGCTACTTGATTGTCGGTTCCACGGCGATCCAGCTTCACGGATTCAATTGGGGGCAACGCGACATTGATGCGTGGCTCGATCCAATGATCCCCGTTGATGAATGGGACGCTCTCGTGAATCACGTCTGTCGCAACCATCAGAAGGTATGGGCTCGAGGTGAAGACAACGGACGTGGTGGTATCCAGCACTCGACCCGAATCGCCTGCAAGCCCAAGCTCGACTTCATCCATCAGGTCGGAGAATTCCTACTGAGTGATTTCGATGCAGTGTTCGATCGCTCCTTGATTTCCGAGCTCGGAAACGTCGCGCCGCTCGATGTTGTTCTGCGAATGAAACTTCAAGCCAATCGCGGTAAAGACTTTCGACATTTCATGAAGCTAATCCAAATGATCTCCAATCCGTGAGCTCGCACATGACAAGCAATCTACCAATCGACCAAATCACCGTCTGCATCAAGACGATCCATCGCCCCTGGGCATGCCATCGGCTTGTGGAATCACTGCGGAAAGAGTTCGCCTCGCCAACGATCGTCGTTGTGGATGACGGTCGACCAGAACTGCGATTCTCGGCCAAGTATCCCGAGACTGCCAAGCATTGCCGTGTGATCGACCTCGAAACGCACGATGTCGGTATTGGCATTGGACGCAACATTGCAATTGATGCCGCAGAGACCGAACTGGTTTTCTTGCTAGACGATGATCAGATCGTCACTCCCCATCTGCATCTAGATCGTATTTATGAACGATTCATGGAGCACAACCTCGACATCCTTGCCGTTCGCCAAGGCGGAGGTGGCCAGCCGATGATGCTCAGCCCGCGCATGAATGGGAAACGCATCTGGATGCATCGAGTCGAATACAAACGCGTTGGCCCGGTTTGCTGGTGTGACATGGTCAGCAACGCGTTTCTTGCAAGACGCGACACAATCGCTCGTGTTCGCTGGGATGAATCGATCAAGACCTTCGAGCACTGGGAGTTCTTTTACCGAGCCAGTCGAATCGAGAAACTGGCGATCGCAGTTGCAGTTGATTGCTCCGTCGTTCATGCCCATGTCGGAGCTAAACCCTACGGCGATCTTCGAGGTCGACCGAAATTTCGAGCGATGGGACTACGCAAGCACGGATTTCATTCAATGCGATATCCAGGAGGAGGGATCGTCCATGCGTGACCGAGTAACACTTTGCATCAAGACGATCCATCGTCCACATTGCTGTGCAACGCTCATCCGTTCGATCTATGAGCAGTGTGGCGATAACAGGCCGTTGATCCACGTGCTGGATGACGGGCGACCGGACTTGCGATTTTCAAACTGCTGTCCGGAAGAAGCCGCAATGGTCGACCGACTTATTGAGACCGAATTCGACATCGGTCTATCGGCAGGTCGCAATCGATTGCTGGATATGGGTGATTCTCCCGTGGTTGTCTTCACGGATGACGATCACATTATCACAGAGCAAACCCGACTTGCTGAGCTCGTTGAGAAGCTCGATCGATACCCAGACCTAGATTTACTTTCTGGAATGAGCAACACGGAAGAAGGCCCCAGAATGCTCGCCTCGAAAGATCGTGTGATGCGAATCTTCTCCGGCGCGTATCGTTGGCACGACAAGATCGCACGTTGTGATTATGTCGGAAACTGTTTTGTTGCCTATCGCGACATCTTACAAGCGATTCGTTGGGATGAAGAGCTGAAGGTCGAAGAACATTGGGACTTCTTTTGGCGAGCCAAGCTTGCAGGCATGAAGGTCGCCGTCGCAACTGACCATGTCTTCAAACACGTTCATGTCGATCCACCGGGTTATGTGCGCCAGCGCCCGGAGTACTTAAAGCTTGGCACTAAGAAACACGGACTTCGCAAAGTCATGTGGCGTTGATTTGTTTTAAATCCCCTTCTCAAAGGAGTGTGAATGATGACCATTCCCAATGGCCCAATCGGCCCTGACGGACAACGACCACCCTGGTGGCCGCCTCCTCCGTTTGATCCACCTGGAGAGCCGCTTCCGTATGTGCCCGAGCCACGTCCGGTTTGGTGGCCTCCCCATTTTGCTTGGCCACCGGTATCCGAACCTCCGGTCGAGGTCCTTTACCCTCCGCCGATTTACACTTGGCCAAGGCTACCACCGGATCACCCCTATCATTTGCCGCCTGGTTACTCGTATCCGAATAACCTACCGCCCGGACATCCGGGGCGCAATGTTCCACTGCCACCTGGATGGCCTCGTCGTAAAGTTCGTCCCGAAGACATCGTAGATTCGGGCAACGATTCGGACGTGGTTATTTGACACGGGCAGTTAGTCTTTTCGCGAGCCGACACGTTACTCGTGTTAGCTGTTTTTTGTTTCACTTCAAGACTCATGGCTCAAGACGATTATGATCGAGATCCCCAACCTTGAGTTCCATGCAGCCCATGCGTGCAATCTCTACTGCGCTCAATGCTCGCACTATTCCAACCTCCATGTTGGCGGTATCGTCAGTGTTGAAGATGCAAGAGAGAACTTCGACGCATGGCGAGGTCGACTTGCACCGAAGCAAATAGCGATCCTAGGTGGAGAACCTACGCTCAATCCTAATTTGATTCAAATCATCGAGCTTGCTCGTAGCGCGTTCCCCGATTCGTCTGGTTTTTTTGTAACTAACGGTTTCTTCCTCGATCGCCATCCCGATTTGCCACGAGCGCTACTCGACAACGGCTTTCGGATGGATGTGTCGCAACACGGCAATGCACCAGCATATCGTCAGCGATTCAACGAAGTACTTCAACGACTCGACGAATGGCGAGCTGCGTATCCCGCATTGAAAATCACTGTTCGAGAATCCCACAAAGGCTGGCGACAGCAATATCGCATAATCGATGGCAAGCCGATGCCATTCGACAGCGGTCCCAAAGCAGCTTGGAAGATCTGCCTTCAAAGATCATGCACGCAACTATTCCAGGGCCATCTGTGGAAGTGCCCAGCTCTCGCATACTTCGCAACTATGGAGCGAAAACTTCGACTGGAAGCGATCCCAGCGTGGCAGCTCTTTCGTGACTACAAGGCTTGTCCGCCAACCGCATTCGACAACGAGGTCCGAGAGTTCTTTGCAACTCGGGAGATCCCCCAGTGTGGTCTATGTCCAGCACGCAAGATCCCGTTCCATCACCAAGATCCTACCAACAAGGAGCAATAACGATGAAGCGAGTCATTGCAGTACTAGACTTGCCACCGCGGCGAAGCCTACCAAACGTTCGAGCCAGTTTTCACGCCGCCGCAACACGATGGAACGCGGAAGTACTCTGGATCACTAACCCATTGCATTCTTGTCATCCGTTTTGGCAGAAGATGTTTGTCTGCGATCACGTGCAATCGCTCTTTGGCTCCAGCCATGTTCTCCAACTCGACAACGACATGGTCATCCGCAGCGATTACCCATCGCCATTCGACCTCGTCGCACCAACTGACTTCGCAATGGTCTCCGGTCGCCAAAGTCCACAACGACGCGTTGATCGCGCCAGCTGGAATCAAATGGCGCACGAAGAGTGGGCCCGACGCTGCGACATATTACCAGCGCCGGGATGGACGCATCCTAACGGTGGACTGTATCTCTACGGGACCGAGATCTTTGGAACCATGTTTGCTGAAATCATCAGTCACCTCCTGCCGACGGGAGGCAAGCATGATCTTGGATGCGATGAATGCTTGATAGTCAACCAATTGTGGACCTACCATCGTAGTGCGATTCGCTTCCTGCCCGCCGATTACAACGTGAACTTGCATCAGAACGACTGTTGGGTAAGCAATCCAGTCATGCAAAGCTACATCTACCATTTCGTTGCGAGAACGAAAGAACGACTTCCAGAAGTTCGCTGGCAAAGAATAGATCCTGTGGAGTTGCCTTATCCGTGGGACAAACGCTCCAAGGCGATTGTTGAACGATGGGGGAACAGCCCTCCAGATTCCTTTGAGCTGGAAAACATTACCCATGTCGAAACTGCAGCGAATCTCCTCGCCGCTTATCCAAATCTGCAGATCATTGTGTCTGGTTCGCAGGACAGTCAAATGAAATCGTGTGATGCCGTTTCGAACCACGATCGCTGTGGCCAATTTGCAGCCACGCACACCTCGTATCTGAATTTGATCAGACTCCTGCTCCGACTCGGCCCAAATGCATCTCGTGTTGTTCTCAAGTAGATTGCAGTCAGCATGATGTGACCTCGTCGATTACGGTGATAGCGGTTATACTGATTTTTCTGAGCCACGTCGCGAATTGGATCTGCAAATCTAAGTGATCGACGGTAACCGGTACGCGAATTCGAATCTAACCTTCCGTATGTTTAATTTCCGCTTCAAGCCGCTGATTGCTGTTGGGATGATAGCTTCGCTATTCGTCGCTCAGTTTTCGCACGTACCGCACGTGCATGCAGGTTCGTCAGTGGAGCAAAGACTCGAGCATGATAGCCGGGCACATGTTCATAGTGGAAACAGTGTGAAGGGTAACCACGACCATTCTCACAGTCATGGACATTCCCACAACCACTCAAATCAAGATACGTCAAAGTGCAAATCTAAGTCCAAGAGCTTGTGCATCGCTTCCGATCTAGATCACGACAACGACGCGATCTACCACTCCCTATCACCTGCCTCACTCTCAATTCGAACAGTACTTCAAATCGACCAAATTCAAAAGGTTGATTGTCATCTGTACGGTTATCCAATCACAGCAATTCTAAATCAGACTTTCGATGCCCGTGATTTTTGGTATCCGCCGGACAAAAACCGACACTGTCCCATCTATTTGTTGAATATGTCCATTCGTTGCTGATCGCACTTCGCACTCGCATTTCCAATAAATGCGCATTCGTGCTTCTCTTGATTCCTAGTGTTCGCTCAGCCCTTGAACCCATCATCGCATCGCGTATTGGTGAGTTCTCTTTTCCTTCTCAACAATTCAGTATTTGGCCATGCTTACGACCGGCCAATCGATGGGTGCAAATCATGAAAACTCGCAGTCTTGTTTTATGCATGGTGGGGCTTGCCGTATTGGCGGGTCTGATCACCATGACCGAAATTGGAACCAAACTCCGCGGGCTACTGTCGTCAACCACTTCCAAAGATGAGCATGGCGAGAGCAAGCCGTTGCCACCGCAGGAAGTAAAAACGCTTAAGCTGAGCGAAACTGCAAGAAAGAACCTGCATCTGGTATCGAAGAGCGTCAAGCCACAAACGTATTGGCGAACGATTCAAATTCCAGGAGTCATCACAGATCGTCCCGGGTTCTCTGACCGTGGCGTCACATCTCCTGCAGTTGGAACGGTTGCAGAAGTGCATGCGTTTCCCGGAGACACAGTCAAACCCGGTGATAAGCTATTCACTTTGAGACTTTTTAGCGAGTACCTTCAAAACACTCAGGCAGAGCTTTTTCGAGCGACCAAAGAACTGCAGTTGATCGCCGAGAACAGAGCCCGACTGGATTCGGGTGTTCAAAGTGGTGCGATCCCGGCCGCGAAGACTATTGAACTTGAGAACCAAGCCAAGCGTCAAGCGGCTGCGATCCAAGGGTTTCGCCAGGATCTATTGACTCGCGGACTGACACCACCGCAGATCGATGCAGTGGCAGAAGGAAGGTTCGTATCAACGATTGAAGTGGTTGCCCCGCCGCAACGATTCTTGACTCCAGAGCAACAGTCCAAGCAAGACTACAAAAGTCCGCGATATGAAGTACAAGAACTGAAGGTCGACCTTGGACAGCAAGTTCAGGCCGGTCAGCTTCTCTCGATGCTATCTAATCACCAAGATTTGTACATCGAAGGAAGTGCATTCAAGAGAGAATCCACATTACTTGCCAAGGTTGCAGAGAACAGCTGGCAAGTTCAAGCTGAATTCAGCGATGACGATGGTTCACCTTGGCAGGAAATTGGAGCGCCATTGACTATTCGCCATCTCGCCAACTCGTTGGATTTACAAAGTCGGACACTTTCCTTCTTTGTTCCGCTTGAGAACCAATCACGTTCATACGAAAAGGACGGCCAAGTCTTTGCGGTTTGGCGGTTTCGTCCTGGACAGCGCGTTCGACTTCATATTCCAGTCGAAGAGATGCAAAACGTACTGGTGCTACCTGCACCCGCGTTAGTACGTGAAGGTCCAGAAGCATACGTGTTTCAGCAAAATGGCGACCTGTTTAATCGAATCTCGGTCAATGTACTCCATCAAGATCGTTTAAATGTCGTGATTGCAAACGATGGCAGCGTAACTCCGGGCTTGTATCTTGCCCAGAGTTCAGCTGCTGCGCTCAATCGCGTTCTCAAGGCTCAAGCGGCGAGCGGTGTTCGAGCTGATATCCATGTGCATGCCGATGGCACAACCCACGCAGCACACTAAGGAAACACCATCATGCTCAACTCAATAATTCGCAACGCACTTCGATACCGCATGTTGGTCGTCGTCATTAGTATGGCGATGCTCGGGTACGGAACCTACTTGGCAACGACGATGCCGATCGATGTGTTTCCAGACCTAGATCGTCCACGCGTCATCATTTTGACTGAATGTCCAGGACTTGCCACCGAAGAAGTCGAAACCCTCGTTACTCAGCCCATCGAGACGGCTTTGCTCGGCGCAAGTGGTGTTCAAGCCGTTCGGAGTCAAACGACCGCTGGCCTCAATGTGATTTACATTGAGTTTGATTGGAGCACGGAAATTCGCGCTGCTCGCCAAACGGTCCAGGAACGATTAGCAACACTCGCCGGCGTATTACCAGAAGGCATTCGTCCGCAGATGACTCCACCTGCCTCCATCATGGGGCAAATCATGATTACTGGAATGTATAGGCAGAAAGGCCCCAACGGTGGCAAGCTGTATCCGATCGCCAAGTCGGGTCTGATGCTCGAACTTTGGGAATCAGACAACAGCGAATTTAAACACGCGACTTGGAAACCTGCGGACCGACATCGAGTTGCAAGTTGGGAGCCCGTTCCAAGCACTCTGGTGGAAGCGTCGATCGATCTAAAAACAGCGCAGTCTGTTCATGTGCTCGTGGATGGCAAGGAGTACGCTACTGATATCCCAACTGATTTGTCACAGCAAATGACACTTCGGACGATTGCTGATTGGGTTATCCGCCCCCGATTGCTCAAAGTGACGGGCGTGGCAGAGGCCTTTATTCAAGGGGGAGATCGCAAGCAGTATCAAGTTCTCATCGATCCAGCCGCACTCTTGGAATATGAAGTCACACTCAACGAAGTTGAGACGGCACTCAAAGCGAGCAATATCAATACTAGTGGTGGTTTTGCAATTGAAGGTGAGTCAGAACGTCCGATTCGTGTTCTCGGTCGGTTAGGACCAGAACCCACGCGTGTGATCGACGATTTAAAGAACACTCCGATCCGAATGGACGCCAAGAGATCGGTCCTCCTTAGCCAAGTGGCAAATGTTGTTGAAGGTCCGCAACTAAAACGCGGTGACGGTAGCGTCAACGGTCAACCTGGCGTCGTATTCACTGTGGTAAAACAGCCCCACGTCGATACACGACTTCTAACGGACAAGCTCGCTGCTGCATTTGAAGAGATCGAACCAACTCTCCCAGCCGATATCGTCATCAATACGGAACTCTTCCGGCTGAAGAATTTCATCGACCGAGGTGTGTTCAATGTCGCAGAAGCTTTGGTGATTGGTGCGTTTCTCGTTTTGATCATTTTGTTTTTGTTCTTACTGAGCTTCCGAACAACGTTCATAACCTTAAGTGCGATCCCGTTGTCGCTCGTCATCACGACGCTTGTATTCCGGCTGATCGGATACGTTACCGGAACCCATCTGTCGATCAACGTGATGACTCTCGGTGGGATTGCAGTAGCCATGGGTGAACTCGTCGACGACGCTATCGTCGATGTGGAGAACATCTTTCGAAGATTGCGCCAGAACAGTTCGGCAGAAAACCCAAAACCTGCTTTACGCGTTGTCTATGAAGCCAGTTCCGAAATTCGCAGTTCGGTGGTGTTTGGGACGGCAGTGGTGATTCTCGTATTCATGCCTCTTTTCGCCCTGTCGGGAGTTGAGGGACGCCTGTTTACGCCGCTTGGAATCGCCTACATCGTTTCTATTTTAGCATCGTTGTTGGTATCCATGACTGTAACGCCAGTGCTATCGTACTACCTTCTAGCCAATTCGAAGGCAATACATGGTGACCAGGACAGCTTCTTGCTTCGCGGACTAAAGAACGTCGCAAGCCATCTAATTCGATTTAGCATGGCACATCCTGTTCTACTTCTTATACTCACCTGGAGTATGGTCGGCGTTGCCGCTTGGCAGTTAGCGCAGCTTGGGAGAAACTTTCTTCCGCAATTCGACGAAGGCAGCATTCTCGTCAATGTGACACTTCCACCGGGTTCTTCTCTGGAGGCATCCAACAAAACCAGCGGCTTGATTGATAACAAGTTCCGAGCGATGCAGAAGTCAGACGAGAATCCCAAAGGTGAGATTTTGTATTTCGTAAGGCGAACTGGACGAGCTGAGATGGATGAACATGCTGCCCCTGTGAATGCAGGCGAGTATATCCTGAGCATGAATACAGACAGCGGTCGTCATCGCGAAGAGACTATCGATAAGATTCTCAAAGAACTTCGTGAAGAAGTTCCCGGAGTGGACATCGAAGTCGAGCAACCTCTTGCACACTTGATCAGCCATATGGTGTCGGGTGTCTACGCTCAAATTGCAATCAAGATCCATGGCGATGACATCGATACTTTGCAGCGACTATCCGACCAAGTAAAGGTTACTTTGGAGAGCATTCCCGGAGTTACACCACCCGTTGTAGAGCCTATTCGGCTTACGGATGAACTCCATATTAGACTGCGAACAGATGACCTCGCATTTCACGGCCTTACGCGAGCGTACGTCGCACAGATCCTGCAGACCGCCCTTCAAGGGGAAGTCGTTTCCCAAGTTCTTGAGGGGCAACGCCGCTTTGATTTGATGGTCCGGCTCGAAGAAGCCTATCGAAGTGACTATGCAAATCTTGGTCGGTTGCGCGTTGATTTACCCGGCGGTCGTGGGCAAATCGAGTTACGGGAACTAGCCGACATTGAAACCGGTGCTGGTCCTAATGCGGTAAATCGCGACAATGCAAGGCGAAGGATGGTGATTCGCTGCAATACTCAAGGTCGTGACCTTGCGAGCGCAGTGACCGAGATTCAACAAAGGATTCAGAAGCAATTGAACCTGCCAGCCGGTTATTTCGTCGAGTACAGCGGACAGTTCGAGAGCCAGCAAAAGGCAACCACGCTAATCGCAATCTTAGCTGCCGTTTCTGTCGTTGGGATGTTTGTAGTTTTGATGGTCCTGTTTCCCTCCGTGCGAATCGTTTTGCAGATTCTCAATGCGATGCCAACGGCATTTATCGGCGGGGTGCTAGCTTTGGTAATAACGCAGCAGTCATTAACCGTTGCCAGTCTGGTCGGGTTCATATCGCTCGGTGGTATTGCCGTGCGAAATGGAATTCTCCTGGTGACACACTATTTTCATCTCATGAAAGATGAAGGCGAAGACTTCACACAGGAGATGATTCTTCGCGGGAGTCTCGAGCGGTTGGCTCCCGTATTGATGACGGCGCTTACAGCCGGTATCGGTCTTGTGCCACTTGTGTTGGGCGGCCAGGAACCAGGACGCGAAATCCTCTATCCGGTCGCGACGGTGATCCTCGGTGGATTGGTGACATCGACTTTTTGTGAGTTCCTAATCCACCCTGGTTTGTTTTGGAATTTCAGCGGTCGAAGTGCGATCAGCCTTGCTAAGGCTGATGTTGCAGTTGACGAGATTTGATTTTGACGGGGGACGCGTTGTCACCCTACTAGATGACAAATGCCCGATTGGGCAAATAAACTTTAATGGAGAAATTGAAATGACGATTCGTTCACTTACTGGTTTTGCATTGACTGTTGCGTCCCTTACATGGTTAGTTGGTTGCGAGCCAAGTGCTCCTGCACCCAAAACCAACGGAGCCGCCAGCAGCGATCACGGACACGATCACAAAGATGGCGATCACGCACATTCGGGGCACGGTGCCGGACCTCACGACGGAACGATGGCAGATTGGGGTGGTGGAAAATACCACGTCGAATTCACCGTCGACCATGACAAGAAGGAAGCAACCGTGTACTTGGTAGGAGGTGATGAGAAATCTCCTTCGCCGATCAAGGCAGACAAGATTCTCTTGACCATCAAACAGCCACAATTTCAGGTTGAATTGGTGGCTAAGCCGCTTGATGGCGAAGCAAACGGAGTCTCATCGCGATTCGTTGGCGTGCATGACAGCTTGGGTGTTGTTCAGGAATTTGCAGGTACGATCAGCGGCGAAGTTGGTGGAACGCCGTACTCAGGCGAATTCGCTGAAGAAGCTCACGTTGGGCACGATCACAAGTAGTACTCGCCTTCATTCACAAATAGCAAAATGCAGTATTGTTAACGCCGTACTGCATCATCGTTGACGGAGAATGCCGATGTGGGGAATAGTTCGTTGGATCGTTGCGTCCATCACGTTGGCTGTTGTCACGCAGGTAGCACAAAAGAACCCGCGCCTCGGTGCGTTCATTCTTACACTGCCAATACTGAGCATCATAGCGATAGTTCTTCAATGGCAGCAAAACCAAGATCTATCTGCAACTTCTAAATTTGCTCGCGAGACACTTGTACTCGTCCCGTTGGGGCTTCCGTTCTTCCTACCACTAGCATTCGCAGATCGCCTCGGGCTCAACTTCTGGCCCGCATTCGGGATCGGAATGCTACTTGCAAGTGTCACTATCGGAACTTGGCTCTGGCTTGGTCCAAAGTGAACTTCGATCAACGCAGCAAGGCTTATTGAAATCGCCGCTCGGTTTCCTGTCAGTCGATATATGACATGAATTTCTGGATGCATTCTGTCTTCGCGATACATCACATGCGGCAGAATCAGTTCCTCGAAGACCTTCTAATTGGGAACGAAGTCTGAGCAAATGACCAGACGTGTCAAAAGACGGTGGAAACTCCGGACAAAGGAGTATATGCCATGTCAAAGAAACCCAAGGAAATCGACTTTTTCAGGGAAGCCGAAGATCAACTCAACGCTATCAGGTCTCGAATTGGACAGGAAGTTCCACTCAGCAATCGCTACGTACGAGGCCAACGGGCGATTCTTGTCTCCGTCGACGGTGAAACCGCGACGCTTCAATTTCCCAATGGCGCAACGCTTGCCAAAGTACCGCTTCGAGATCTGGTCGATGACAGCGGTTACTGGAAACCTTAATCGTCTAATAATTTCGAATTCACTTGAACATTGACCTAAGTTGTCACCGGCTCAACTGATAATGAATGTGTTGGGACGCGGCAGACCAACAATTCCCGCACTGCCGCAGCAATCGAACTCATGGAAGAATCAAAATGCTAGTTCTAAGTCGCAAAGTTGGTGATAAGTTAGTTATCGACGGCAACATCACTGTGGAAGTCGTCAAGATCCAAGGCAACCGAATCTCTCTCGGCATTGTTGCCCCTTCTAATGTCAAAATCCTACGTGGCGAGCTAACCGAACAGCAAGCCAAGGCTCAAATTGTGGAACTAGTTGTTGAAGATGGATTATTGGTCGCCTGCTAGGCTCATAAGTAGATTGAGTCGAGGCTATCCACGACCACCTTCGCAGCAAGTCTCGCAAATCCTGTGACACTTGGAACATTGCAACTTCGCGCGGATGTCAATCAGCGATCCGCCACAAACAGGGCAAGCCGGTTGGCACGGCTTTTCGCTCTTCTTAACATTCGCTTCTACTGTGTTTCCGCTTGGATTCTGTTCTTGTTGGGACTTCATGGGATTAGACCTCTACTTCGATGATCGTTCGATGGAAAGAAGGACAAGTATACAACTTCCATCGTCGATGACGTTGAGTCCAGCATCCCTAGCGGCCTGGCTTCCTTCGGAATTCTCCGCGCCGGGTTGCATCCAAATATTCTTGACGCCAGCGGCGATTGCTTGTTGGATAACCTGGCGTGTAACGTGAGGCGGAGTGACGATCGATAGGGACTCTGGGACAACGGGTAGATTGGCGATCGAAGCGAATGCAGGATTGCCTTCGACTTCGGGTGCTGTCGGATTGAGCGGATAAACAGTACGACCTGATGCGAGGATTGCACGGAAGACTTTGTTGCCATACTTGGATCGGTCTTGCGATGCGCCGGCCACAGCGAACGAGCTTGCTTTTAAAAATACTTCGATTTTATTCATTGAGGATGGAGACTTTCGCTGGGTATCTGCGTTTATACGTATGTCGGTATGTTGGCTTGTTGCAAGAATTCTTGCGAACCAAGAAAATTCAGCGAACCAATTCATCTTAGCGACGTCTATCTTCCTGTACACGCTACAAGGCGTGGTAAGGAATCTGAAAAGCAATCAATCACTGGATACGAGATCATGACTTCAATACGGCTGAGTACCGAACGATTTAATGGATATGAGGGTTGTATCGTGTTGCAAAACGCGAATGCGCTCCCCTTACATCCACATCGGAGGTAACACTCGGCCGTACTAAC
>JANODD010000314.1:0-28114 GCA_031412515.1 Planctomycetia bacterium
ACCCGCGGCTAGCGCCGTCGGCTCACAACCCCTTCGTCGACGAACGCAGCAGAAACGTTTTTCGGGTATCAGTTACGCAACGTACTTTTTATCCAAGCGCGCTACCCGAAAAACAAGCTTTACATCTTACTCTGTCACATCGATCTCTACTTGAGAGCTGAATGTTGCCGTGGGGTCACCGCGATCGAGTAAGGTCTCTGCAATCGACTTCACCGTTCGTTGCGCTTTACCACGCCAAAGTTCTTTATCGCCTGACACCACCACAACTTCCTCGTCCAGGTTCAACATGTCATCACGCAACAGCAATGTAAGCTTGCCCGGCGGAGCCTTTTCGATGTTAATCTTATTACCAGTTCGTGACGCCACGACGAGGTCACCAGCTTTGGCTTTCGCAGCGTCGACTTTTAACCAATAGAACCTTGAGTGGATAACATCGTCTTGCAACCAGATGACTTTCTCGGGAATCATGTTGCGATTGAATTTGAGCATCCACTTGACGCCTTCCTTATCTTCACGGTCCATCCAGTGAGCTTTCTCAGGATAGATCTTGGCCCAATGTTCATAGCCGCCTTCGTCGCCTTTCTTGAGCTCAGCCAGCTTGTCGGACCAAGTCTGAGCAATCGTGTTGCGATTGTAGGCAGCATCTTTGCCTCCGACATGTAGTGTGAATGGCAAGTTGCGAAGGCCATCAGGTTTGGTCTCGTTCGGATGCCCAGCCATCATCGCTGCAGCAGCCAGTTGATCGGCCATGCGCGGCGCGAGTTGAAAGACGCCATCGCCGCCCGCTGAATAACCTGTGATGTAGACACGATTCGGATTCACGTCTTCAATCGCGATGAGGTTTTCAATTAAGCGAGTGTACAAAGCATCGATGTGCCCTTGATGCCACATGTTCCACGAGTCGGTTGGAGCCCGTGGCGCGAGATAGATGCCTTCTTCGATTTCGTAAAGCTTCTTTTGGTTTTCCCATTGCTGATCGTTGACTCGCTTGGGAGCCCCGCCACCGCCATGCATCGAGATTACCAGACTGCGACCCTCTCCGGGCCTCTCACCAAAGACCTTCATTTCGAATGGCATCTCGGCACCATCCGCTTTAATCACTTTTGCATCCATCTCTGCTTTGCGTGATTGGCGAATGTTCTCCCGATGATCGGCCGCGAGCACCTCGAGAGCTTGTCGCGATTCCTCGCTGGTTAACTTTGCAGTGGCAAACGCCTGTTCGGCTAATACAGGGCGATCGGAGACAGGCTTCTTCAAGAACTCTGTCAACTGTTCAAGCGCCTTCGAAGCTTCCGCCTTCAGCGTTACCAACTTGCCATTCTCATCGGCGACAAAAGACCGCGATACATTCACTCCTGAATGCAGCATTTCGACGTTAAATTTCTTTCCCTTTGGCAATGCAACGGACAAATGATCATTCGTATCGAAACGCTCGTCCTTGCTTTGACCTCGAAAGACAACTTTGCCCTCTTCGTCGCGGACAACAACGTTGGCTTGACAACGATCAGGTCCGCTGGCGCCGAGCGTCTTGAAGCGAAGTTGAACAAAGCCTTCTGGTACGGCTTGACCTGACTTTAGATAACGCTCGGTGACATTGATGGCAAAAACGTCTTTATTGCTGCGATCCCAGACCATCGGAAAACTGAGCGGAGTCTTACGAAAGCTGACGGCATAAATGGAATGCTCAGGAACATCGAGCTTTGCTGTCGTCGCTCGATCCGCGAACCAAGCCTTATCAAGCTCATCGCCATTAGCTTCCGCCGCACCTGTAAAGTGCCAACCGTCATCCCAAATCTCAACCCAGGAGTGATTGCCGCTCTTATCTGTCCACAGCGGTGTTCCGACGAATCTAGCTGGAACTCCGCATGCACGACAAGAATCGATCAGCAGAATCGATAAACCTGTGCACGATGCCAAACCGGACTCCATCGATTCTCGCGGCCCTTGATCAGCGCGTCGCCGTTGCGTCGAATACTTTACGTTTAGCTCTTTAAAAATCACTTGATTCAGTTTCGCGCCAGCCAAGCCCGGTGCCTGCATATCCTTAACAAGTGGCCAGAAACGGTCGTGAAGTTCCTTACGCCAAGAATCGCGACGTTCGTTAATATTCGCGTAAGGTAAAACGTCATTTAAGAAGACATCTTCTGGTAGACGGTTACCCCACGCCGACTCTTGTCTCGCTTTGTAAGCCAAGGCAATGTTACCGAGTAAGAACTCTGCCTTTAAACTTTTCAGATCGCTGGCCGGCATATGTTCGAGAAGAAAATACAAGCCCGCGCGCTCGGCGTCCGGCACTTGCGTCAACGCCTTCGCCAGCTCGCCTCGATTGTCGCCCGACTTCCCAAGTGCAACTTCGACCTCCGCTGGCAGGTCTACCTGCGCCACGGTCGCCTGAGCCCTGCAATCCAGCTGAACACCTGTGGAAATTAAAACTGTAGCGAACAAAAATGCGACAGGATGGGAGATTCTCATGGTCTAGACTCAGTTGATTATCGAACGTTCAAAATCCGCACGGCACATTATAGGCAAAAACCAGTGCCGGCGAGAAAGCATCGATCATTCAGACAAATCAACGAATATACCAGTTTGACAACTACAAATCGTCATACTCCACCCCTCAGAAGAGGAACGATCTAGAGGGACGATGCAAACATCCGCAACAAAAGCCGACGCTAGCAGCGTCGGCCACGAACTCACTCTGGCGTAGTCGCGGCGACCTTCGGAGCAGAATCTACGTTTTTGAACTCGTAAGAGTCTTTGTAGCCATGGGCGTCTGACAAGATAAAGCCGATGAAGAGCGCCACAAAGATAAATGAACTAAGAAATACAATCGCGTTCAACGGTTTTTCGTGGATCATGTGCATGAAGAACAAAACCACAAGCGACGCTTTGATGGTGGCAATCGCGAGGGAAACCACAAGCTCAATACTACCGAGTTTTAAAGTTGATTGAAACACGGTTAGCCATGTGAGAATAATGAGTGCAAAAAACACCGTCAATAAACTCCTCACCGACGCAGGGTGGGCGAATCCATGGTGTTTGCCAGCGTGACTCGTGTGTTCAGACATATTCAATCAGACCTATTCGTTTGTCGCGAGTGTGTTGTGCAGTCAAGCTTATTTAATCAAGTAAAGCAGCGGGAACAGGAATATCCAAATCAAGTCGACGATATGCCAGTACAAACCGACATAATCTACTGGTCCGAAATACTCTTCATTAAAATGATCTTTGGTGGCCCGTATCAGCAGCCAACCTAGAACGGCAATTCCCCCGAGGATGTGAACTGCGTGGACACCGGTCATGCAATAATAAATACTGAAGAAAACTCCAGCCCCACCAGCCTGATCCACCGCCGCTAATGTCGGTGCGCCAGGTGCCGAGTTCGGTTCAACATGGTTCACAAGCTTGCCTGGCAACATTGGCTCACTCTTCACGCCGTGTGCAGCATCAGAGTGATCGCTATGACCCTGGTCAGCATGAGAATCCGAAGCGTGGGCTGCAGTTTCGTGCTCTGCATGTGCGGCAGCTTCTGCATTCTGAAAAACGATCCCAATAAACACACCCAAGAAGTAACATAGTGCTGTGACCAAGAAAGGCCCAGCGATCTCAGCCTTCTGCTTATTGCCCGATATCACACTCATCACATACCAAACGCCGAAACCAACCACACACATCGCTGGTACTGCGCTAAGCACATACAACCAAGAGGAAAGACCTTCATGGTGTGAGGTCTGCAAGTACTGCGAAACGTACTCGCCTGCAGGTAAGAGCCCCATGTCCCACTTGTGAGTGTACTCGATCGCCTTAACGCCCAAGAAAACCGCTGCACAGCCCAAGGTGATTGCTAAACAAATCACAAGGCCTGTCCGTTGACGCAACTGTGCACAGCGTACACCCCAAGCCATCGTCAAGCTACTGAACAGCAGAACACCTGTGTTGGTCGCCCCCAAAGTTTCGTTCAAGTACTGACTCGCGAACGTGAAAACTTCTGGGTGTAGACTTCGGTACAAGGCGTACGCACAGAACATGCCGCTGAAGAATAACACTTCAGTGACAAGGAACAACCAAATCCCCAGCTTTCCGGCATCGAACTGCTGTTCAGGATCGTCGAAGTGATGCGCCTGAAACGGCATGTGCGCATGCTCATCATGGCCATGGCTTGCGTCGTGCGAGTCGTGTGCGTGTGAAGTCATCGATTAGGCTCTATTCAAGTTGCGCGACGTTAGATGCGCTTCGTTAAAGGCGTTGAATTCGGGTAGGAGTGAATAGCTTAATGGGCCACTGGCTTGGCTGGAAGTTCAGGTTGAACATAATCCCAACCACGTTCCCCATCTCGATAAACGAGCGGTGTGTAATCATAAGGCTCGTTCACCGTCGGTGGTGTCTGGAAGTTGTAATAAGGAGGAGGTGACTCGCATTGCCATTCAAGCGTCGCACCACCCCAAGGATTCGGTGGGGCCTTCTTGCCTTTACGGAGCGAATGCATGAGGACTCCTAGTGCCACAAACAACCCTAAACCAAGAAGGTAAGCTCCCACGGTTGACATCTGATGCATTTCTTGGAACTCGGGCAAGTAGCGAGCGTAACGGCGAGGCATCCCGCGGCTACCCATCACGAACTGTGGAAGGAACGTCAGGTTGAAGCCGACGAACACAAACCCGCAGGAAACAAGACCCCAGAAATCATTGAACATCTTACCGGTCATTTTTGGCCACCAGTGGAATACACCACCCAGGAAGCCGACCAATGTACCACCCACCATCACATAGTGAAAGTGAGCAACAACGAAGTACGTATCATGTAAATGGCGGTCGGTCGAAAGTGCACCGAGCCACAACCCAGTCAATCCACCGATGGTAAACAAGAAGATGAAGGACAGTGCATAACACATCGGAGTGTTCAGCTGAACTGTACCCTTGTACATCGTTGCTAACCAATTGAATACCTTGATCGCTGAAGGGATCGAGACCGTAAACGTTAGTGCACTGAACACGATCGTCGTCACGTCAGCCATACCACTAGTAAACATATGGTGACCCCAAACCAAGAATCCAAACAGTGCGATCGCAATCGAACTGTAAGCGATAAAGCGGTAACCGAAGATCGACTTGTGGCAGTGAACGCTCATCAATTCACTGATGATACCCATCCCAGGCAGAATCATGATATACACTGCAGGATGCGAGTAGAACCAGAAGAAGTGTTGGAACACAACTGGATCGCCGTTGTACTGCGGATCAAAGATACCGATGTGAAAAACACGCTCTGCGGCAAGCAGCAGAACCGTGATACCCAGAACCGGAGTTGCCAGAACTTGGATGATCGAAGTTGCGTAGGTTGCCCACAGGAAGAGCGGCATCTTGAACCAAGTCATACCAGGCGGACGCATCGTGTTGATGGTCACGATAAAGTTCAGACCCGTGAAGATCGAACTGAACCCGAGAATGAACACACCCATGGTCGCTGCAACAACGGGTCCACGCGTTTGGGTACTGTAAGGCGTGTAGAACGTCCAACCAGTATCCAGTCCGGTGTAGAGCATCGCCGACAGGAAGAAAATCGCTCCACCGACCCAAAGGTAAAAACTACCCAAGTTCAGTCGCGGGAAAGCAACGTCTTTCGCCCCGAGCATGACAGGCACAAGGAAGTTACCAAGTGCGGCCGGAACGCTGGGGATGATGAAAAGAAAAACCATGATCGCGCCGTGAAGCGTGAAGACTTGGTTGTACTGCTGGGTCGTCAAGAACCACTGGTCAGGCGTCATCAGCTCGGTCCGAAGAACCAAAGCCAAGATACCGGCCAAGAAAAAGGCGGACATAACACCGATTAGGTACATCAATCCAATGCGTTTGTGATCAAGCGTTAACGCCCAACTCAAAAACCCCCTAGAACTGATTAAGAAATTGTCCGCTTCGATTGATTCGTAATGCGAATGTGTCGGCTTGGTAGCTACCGCGCTCATCGCTTTTTCCTCTTTGAAAATCGTTCGCCAATTGATCTATTGAATTTGCAATTATTTTTAACACTGGGCTGCACAAGTCTTGGACTGCGCAAATTATTTTGCAGCGGCCGGCTTATCGTCGTTCTTACCCAACTCGTCGTCTGTCAACTTGCCATCCTTCAAGGCTTCGATGAAGGCTGTCAGGGCCAAGATCTCGTCGTCCTTCAACTTACCTTGGTAAGATGGCATCTGGGAGGCGCCTTGGAAACCTTCTCGAATCTTCTTTTGCGGTTCGAGAATTGATTCACGGATGTATGCAGGGTCAACTGTAATTGTAGCTCCCGCAGCGGTTTTCTGCTCGGTACCAAACGACTCAGCAAAACTTGGTCCGACAATTTTCTTGCCGGGTTCAATGGAATGGCAACCTTTGCAACCCTGCCGTTCGTAAAGCCAAAGTCCATGGGCTTCGATATCGACAGGGGGCTTGGCCGCTTCTTTCAACCACTTTTCATAGTCTTCATCACTGTGAACAGTAACGGTGGTAATCATGTTGCTGTGTTCATCGCCGCAGTACTCAGCACAGAACAGATCGAAGGTTCCCTCAAGAATCGGTTCAAACCATGCATAAGTCACACGGCCGGGAACGATGTCCGTCTTGCACCGAAACGCCGGGACATAAAACGCATGCAGCGCGTCCTCTGAACGCAAACGCACCCTCGACGCTTTATTGATCGGAACGTGCAAGTCTGTGCTAATAGCACCGTTAGGATACTGAAAGGACCACGCCCACTTTCTAGCCGTCACGTTGACGTCGATCGTCGACAGTGGCGGTGTAACCATGTCCATGTAGCCCTGCGCGCCCTTGGCAAAGATCCATACGACGATGATTGTAGGAATGACCGTCCAAATGATCTCCAAAGCATTGTTGTGGAGCGCCGTCGAGTCGCCTTCATAACCAGGTCGGCGGCGGTATTTGTACGAGAAATAGACCATCGCAATCACGATCAACACAAAGAAGACAGCCGAGATGTACAGAATGTACATATACAGCGAGTCTACGTCCTTGGCGAATGTGGAAGCTTGGGGAGGGAACCAGAAGCTTGAGCCTGCAGCCCGCTCGGAGGAACGTTCGGCAAGTAATAGAGGCAAATCGAAAGGCAACATAGCGATTACTCGTGAGTGTCCTTCATCGGACTTTGATCGGGAGAGTTAACATCTGTGCGATTAGCGTCAGCTTCACTGTAGCTGTTTTTGTCTGAATTCAAGAGCCCTACTTGAGCGGTAGGCGCTTTTGCCGCACTTCGCGAGAACCAAAAAGGCGCTGTCAGTCCTACCATCATTAAAACAAACGCACCACCTCCCAACGCCATCGCGCTGCGAGCGTCGGCCGAGTAGCGGTTCGCGTCGGGATCGTACATGTAGCACATCTGGATAAATGTGTCTGAAATCGACTCGTTCAATTTGCCTTTGCCAGCTTCTGATATCGCTAGCTTCATTTGCTGCGGCTCCAAACCAAGCGAAACAAAGTAACGACAAACCCGCCCATCTGGGCTGAGGAAGTAAGTCACTGCCGCATGGCTGTAACGCTTGTTAACTTTGTCGTAGCTGTATTTAAACCCAACCGCATTAGCTAGTTTGGTGATCTGCTGCTGCCCGCCGGTCAAAAAGTGCCACGACTGTTCGGCTTTCGTGTCCCTAAGTAAACCAACATACTTGGCTTTCGTATCCCGAGCCTTCGAAGGCTTCTCCGTCGGGTCGATACTAACCGTAACAATTTCAAATCGTTCACCCAAATCTTGCCCTAGGGGCTCACGAAGATTCGAAACCAAGTTATCCAGTTGTGCGATACATAATCCGGGGCAATCGCTGTAATTCAACGTCAAAATGATCGGCTTGTCTTTTTTGAAAAACTTGCCCAAGCTGATCTCATTGCCGCGCTCGTCCGTGAACAGCAGATCAAGCGGCACAAACTCGCCAACTTTATCCACAACCGAAATCCCGCGAGCCGCTTCCGGTAAATCCGTGACTAACTGCCCTCTAACATGCATTGACGAACGCCCTGTGAACTCCGGGCTGAAAAAGCACAGAGCACAAACCGCCATCGTCAACCATAATCTGTAAGATTGCATTTTCTACTTCTACCGCGACCAATCAGGTTCCGGGAGCTACCTCGGCAGGCTTACGAAACTCTTTCATAATCAATGTCTGAGCCTGCTTCATCGGCACATGAATGCGATCCTCAAACACGGGCTTCGCAGACTCCGTTGAAGCCGCAGGTGCCGAACCGTCGGCAGCTGGTGCAGCCGCAGGTGGGATGACCTCGATCTTAACCTTCTCGAAAACGTCTAGCTTCGCTTTTTGCGACGCTATTTCATTATCCGAGGCTGTGTAGTGGCTATCTGCAAGTTTACGTTCATCTTCGCCAAGTATCCAATTGTACGTGAGCGACTGAACCAACAGGATAATCACCACTAACAGGATCGCGCTGAGCGCAGTCGCGTATGCAATTGCACTGGTATTCAAGTCATCGTAGCGAGCCATGAGACGCCTTACTTCTTCATATCGATGAAACTATCTTCTAGTCTAACAGGTAAAAGTCAAACGCTTACATCGGCATCTGCTGGTATGCCAACGCGTCCGGAATCCAGGGATCCCGAGTCGCCACCATTGGCGTTTCCCCGACACGGAACATAAACAGAGAAATAAAGATCGATACCATCCCAATCCAGCAAATAAAGTGCCCGACTATCATAATGGCAGATGCATGCCCCACGTTTGGCATAATCAAAAACGTCATGTCTAACCAGTGCACGAAGAGAATGAACACTGCCCAGAACGCCAAAACGCCCTTATTGCGGCGTACCGCACGCGGCAAAGTTCCCAGCAGCGGAACCGCAAAGTGTAAAGCGATCAGCATATAGCCCAGCGGCCGCCAGCCTGTGCTAAGGTCAAGCCGCTCCCGGTACCAAAGCGTCTCTTCTGGAATGTTTGCATACCAATACAAAAGAAACTGCGAGAAAGCGATATAGCTCCAGAACACGATGAAACCAAATTGCCATTTCGCCAAGTCATGAAAATGCTCGGTGTTCACATACTTCAGCATCCGACCGCTTCTCTGCATGAGGTAGCAAGTCAAAATCATCACTGCGAAGAAGCTTAGCATTCCAGAAGCAAAAATGTACACACCGAAGATGGTGCTGTACCAAGCCGCGTCCGTTGACATAATCCAATCGAAGGCTGCAAAGTTAAGTGCCAGAGCAAACAGAATGATAAATGGACCAGCCCAACGCTGCAGCTTCAAGGTGATCTCGGTGCTACCGGTTTCATCTTGTTCACGGCTCATGCGGAAATACAAACGAGCGGCAACACACCAAATCGCAAAGTAGATCAGCGCCCGAAACAGGAACCAACCTGGATTCAAGTAACTCAACTTCAGTTCGACAATCGGTTCTACCTTGCCGGTTCCTCGGCTCCATTCATACAATGTTCCGTGATCGCTGAAGACAACAGCAACGATCGGCAGAAACAACACTGCCCACCAAGGGATGGTGTAGGCGAGTAACTCTGCAACACGACGAATTGAAGCACTCCAACCAGCTCGCACCACGTGTTGGACAAGTACGAAAAACAATGCCCCTAGGCAGAAACTTAAACAGAAAACGTAGTTCGCCAAGTACGAGTGGTAGAACATCCGAAAGCCAGTTGCTTCGTTCTCGGCGCTTGAGCCGAAATGAAACAACCCGAGGCTGATCAGGACACTACAGAAACCGACCGCGGCCAGAATCGGAGCTTTCGACCGCCAGCTGGCGGGCATGGTTACATTGTCGTTTAGGGTGTTCGCAGCCATCATTTACCTGAATTCTACAGCGTGATACGTTTGACGCTTAACGGTTTCTTGCACAACTACTTGGACGACAAATCAGCACGTCGCGGTTCTGGAACATCTTCGATTGTGGCATTCTGGCTTCGCTGCAATGCACGCACGTACAGCACGACTGCCCAGCGTTCCCGCGGAGTCAACGAAGAAGCATAGCCGGCCATCTTGCCTTTGCCGTTGGTCACTGTGAAGTAAATTCTTCCCACCGTCTGCTTCTGGATTCGATCTTCATGCATGCTGGTTGGTTGCAGCCAGTATCCCTGAGCCAGATTCAAAGCACGCTGTGAGACAAGTCCATCGCCGTAACCACCAAAGCCATGGCATACTGCGCAGTTGGTCTCGAATTTCTTTTTTCCCAACGCAAAAAGCTCTTCCGTTGCTTCAATTGGAGCTTCTGTCAACCAGGCGTAGTTGGGCTCGACAGCACCTGCCGGAGCAGGCTTAGGATCGACAGCAGCAGACTTGGGATCCTGCGCGGCGGCATCTTGTGCCTTGAACGCCACCATCCGAGTTGCGTCCGATGCCTCCAAAGATGCCGTCTTGTCTGGGTCATAGCCCAGATAATAAGGATCGGACAACTCTAGTTCGCCACGAGCAATGGTACCTGGAACGGGCGGTCGCTGGACGCGTCGGTCCGCAAATAGCGTCGTCGACTGTTGCGGTTTTTTCTTGGGTTGAAAATCCATATCAAAGAATACGTGCAATCGTGGTTCATCGCTACGGGAGGAACGCATGCGCAAGACAATAGCGCCCGGTATTAAGGACGCCATAATCACCAGAAATATGGCAGAAAATATACCCTTCGGAATCTCGGACGAACTATCGTCCTCCCGGACTTCCTCCACTGAAATCGGGCCTGTGCTATCGAGCAGGCTTTTTACTTTTTCGGTATTGAAGTATTTGTCGCGCGAGTCCACCCACAAGAAGAATCGGTCATCAGTAGCACGGTCAAACTTAGGATTGGTGAACATCGGATTGCTAAACTTGGGCAACCCATTCAATCCAAGCATCGCGAACACAGTCGTGTAAGCAGCAAAAAGAATAGTTAACTCAAATGCTACTGGTATAAACGCTGGCCAACTTGCAAACGGCTTTCCGCTAATGATGTAGGGATAGTCGTAAGCATTCATCCACCACTGCATTAGCAACGCGATTGAAGTACCTGTCGCACCGGCGATTAGCGTAAACCACGGCAATACAGTCGCCTTGATTCCCAGCGCCTCGTCGATTCCGTGAACCGGAAATGGAGTGAATGCGTCGGTCCGGGAATAGCCGGAATCACGTACCTTACGAGCCGCATCGAGCAGCTTGTTGTCGTCCGCGTACTCGGCCACCCAACCAAAAGCGCGTGGTGGCTTTGCTTTTTTCTCAGGCTTATGATCGCTCATATTTTTCAGCAACCTGACTAACTCTTGAACAGTTGTTATTAATCGAAATCAAAACTTGCAAACAAAACTTGGCAAACTAATGCGTTGAACCGTGTGAATGGTCATGTCCGTGCGAATGATCGTGCCTGTGTTCGGCGTGCGCATGTTGACTCATCACACCTTTCACTTCGGCCATCGCAACGATCGGCAAGAACCGACAGAACAGCGAGAACAGTGTGAAGAACAAGCCAAAGCTTCCAATCAACATGCCAATATCAACCCACGTCGGTGAAAAATAACCCCAACTTGACGGTAGGAAGTCTCGGCTGAGCGACGTGATCGTAATCACGAAACGTTCGAACCACATACCAATGTTTACGAAGATCGAAACAATCCACATCGCAATCGTATTGGTCCTGAAGAACTTAAACCAGAACAGTTGTGGCGAGATCACATTACAACTAACCATGATCCAGTAAGCCCACCAGTAAGGACCGAAAGCACGGTTTACGAACGCAAACACTTCATAAGGGTTCTTGCTGTACCAAGCCATGAAGAACTCAGTCGCATAGGCCAATCCTACCAGCGATCCGGTCGCCAGAATGATCTTGTTCATGTTGTCTAAGTGACGCAGCGTGATCACGTCTTTAAGATTGTAAAGCGCTCGCACGGGTACCAGCAGTGTAACCACCATTCCGAAGCCTGAGAAAATCGCACCGGCTACAAAGTAAGGAGGAAAAATGGTCGTGTGCCAACCAGGAAGCTGAGCAACAGCAAAGTCAAAACTAACCACCGTGTGCACGGACAAAACCAGCGGCGTAGCTAACGCAGCCAGCAAACTGTAAGCCTTCTCGTAACGCATCCAGTGCCGCGACGAACCGCTCCAACCCAGTGACAGAATTCCATAAACCATCCGTCGAAACTTACTTGTCGATCGGTCTCGGAAGGTTGCCAAGTCGGGAATCATACCCATGTACCAGAACACTAGTGAAACCGACGCGTACGTTCCTACAGCAAACACGTCCCACAGCAGCGGACTGCGGAACTGAGGCCACATCCATAGATTCAAACTTGGATAAGGCGCCAACCAAAATGCGAGCCAGGCTCGTCCCACGTGTATACCAGGGAACGTTCCCGCACATACGACCGCAAAAATCGTCATCGCTTCGGCGGCACGGTTAATACCCGTTCGCCAGTTCTGACGGAACAGAAACAAAATGGCAGAAATTAACGTACCAGCGTGACCGATACCGACCCAGAACACGAAGTTCACGATTGGCCATGCCCAGAAAACTGGAGACATGTTACCCCAAACACCCACCCCAGTTAGGAATAGGTAGACGATCAATGAGCCGAACATCCCGAGCGTCGGCACCGCCAGCAAAAAAGTAACCCACCACGCTAGCGGTTGGGATTCTTCGCTTATTCGCGAAACCATATGGGTTATCGAACCATATGTCTGATTGCCAGTGACCAACGGCGTACGCCTGCCCGGTGTGTCAATCGTGTTGTCGATTACTTTACTAGCTATGGTTGCCATTGGCCTCGCCAGATTCTACGTGGGGTTCTGAATGATCACCATGTTCATGGTGGGCAACTTCCAATTGATCAGTTGTCTTAAGACGCTGATGCGTGTTGCGAACACGAGCCAAGTACAACGTACGAGCCTTGATGTTCAGTTCTGCAAGCATTTCGTAAGCGCGTTCGCTCTTCTGGATCTTCGATACGCGGCTATTCGGATCGTTCAAATCGCCGAAAACAATCGCTTGTGATGGACAAGCTGACTGGCAAGCGGTTTGAATTTCACCATCTTCCAAGCGCCGACTTTCGGTCCTGGCTTGGATCTTTCCATTCTGAATTCGTTGGATGCAATAGGTGCATTTTTCCATCACACCGCGACCGCGAACAGTCACTTCGGGATTCAGCACCAACTGCTGCAACTTGCGACTGGCTGTTTCCAGTTCGCCCTTTCGGCCCCAACCATAGAAATAACCGTATTCGGTCTGATAGTTGAAGTAGTTGAAACGTCGAACCTTGTAAGGACAGTTGTTAGCACAATAACGAGTACCGATGCAGCGGTTGTAGGCCATCGCATTGATGCCTTCTTCGGTGTGAACTGTTGCAGCGACTGGGCAAACCTGCTCGCACGGAGCCGTTTCGCAGTGCACGCACGCCACCGGTTGATTCACAATTTTGGGAGTGTCCACATCACCGCGGAAGTAGCGGTCGACACGCAACCAATGCAATTCACGACCACGCGTAACTTGTTCTTTACCGACGACTGGAACGTTGTTTTCGGCTTGGCAAGCAATCACACAAGCGTTGCAGCCAGTGCACTTATTCAAGTCAACCGTCATGCCCCACTGATGAGTTACTGTCTCATCGTTTTCGAAGGTGGTCATTGGCTCTTTCCATAACGACTCGAGAGCCGGATGGTGAGTGCCAAGATGCTCGACGAATGCCTCGCCGCCTTCTTGAATCTGCTCAAGAGTTCCTTCGCGAATCAGTCCCTTCGCACGCTTCTTGGTTTCTTCAAGGCCCAACTCGTCGATGGAGAAGTGATCTTGAGTCGTTGCCAATTTGAACGGACGCGGCAACGGTTTCGCTTCCACGTTTTTCACCAAGTGCATCGCGTTGAACGAGCGGAGCGGAGCAACGTCTTGTCCAATCTCCGTTTCAGCGTTGCTGCTAATTGCTTCGTCCCGGCAAATGCGACCGTAACCAATCTGCACCGAAATCGTGCCGTTCGCTTGGCCGGGCATAACAAACACAGGCAGGTCCAGCTTAGCGCCGCCATGGATCAAACGAACCATTTCACCTTGCTTCAGCGACAAAGCATCGGCCGTCTTCGGGCTTACTAAAGCTGCGTTGTCCCAGCAGATTTTCGTAATTGATTGCGGCAGCTCTTGCAACCAAACGTTCTTGGCGAACCGACCGTCGTACAAAGAATCACTGACATTTAGCAACAGTTCGAGAGACCCTTGATCGATCGAATCGAGGTCGACTTTCCCGGTTGGATCTTCACCCTCGACTTTGAACGGACCAGCCAGCGGCTCTGACTTGACGCCAAGCAAGAACCCACTGTGGAGAACTTCGCGCCATTGCCGACTGGTGAGGGGTTTGCCAGCGACAGCGTCAGAAACTTTGCGAATCAATTGTTCGGAACTATCTGCACTTATTTCTTGGCCGTGCAGAAGTGACATAATGTCAATCGCCGCTTTGCCACCAAGCAGAGGTAGGATTTGCGGTTGCGAGATTCCGTAACCACCGTCGATACCGAGAACATCTCCCCAGCTTTCAAGTTGGTGCGCTAGCGGTACGCTCCAACCACTCACCTGGGCTGTTTCATCTTCGAATTCAGCCAGATAAACTGTGTTTTCAATTTTCTTGAGTGAATCGCCGAGTGCAATGTCACCGGGAGCGGTGTAAACCGGGTTGTCACCGAGAATCCAAACGCTTTTCACAGCACCTGAATCGAGCTTGCCAACAAGATCTACCAAAGTCGCTGGCTGAACGCCTTCGATTGCTGAGCGACTTGGCATCAGCATGACCGACTTGCCAAAGTTCTCAAGCTTCTGATTCAAACGGAGTGCGAGCAACTGCACATCAAGTGGCTGATGCGACCCGACCGCTATAACGCCAGCTCCTTTGTGCTTGACCAAATCTTCGGCCATCGCATCAATGAAGCGAGTCACTTTTTCTTCGGAACTTGCCAGCTCAAACGCCTTTTCGCCTTCAGCGGCTAGCGTCGGTTGGAAGTTCTTCAGCAGGTCATCGACCTTCTTCGACAGGCTCAGCAGGAACGCGCCGATCTGTGAACTACGAACTGCCAAACGCGAGTCAGCTGAGGCACCGGTCACGGAGAAGCGAGATTCGACCGCGTACAGCCGATTCATCTTGCTCGGCTCTGGAACTCGACCTTTGGAGAACTGGCGAGTGTAAACGATCATGTTGGGATCGTTACCAAGAAGATCGCAGTCAAGCGCACAAATCACTTGTGCCGCATCGAGCTTGTAGACCAATTCGGCTGGCTGACCCGCAGCTTGTTCGCAGGCCTTGGCTTGAGCCGAGTTGTCGATTGAGGAATACTGCGCGACGGTGGTCTTAGGAAGCAGTTTGACTGTTTCGGCAACCCATCGATTGACGGCTGGTGAAAGCGAAGGCGACATTAAGATGGCATGCGATGCGCCTTCGTTTGCCTTGAGCGTCTCCAACTGCGTCTTAGCAAAAGCCGCGAAATCTTCCCAACTTGAAACTTCCAACTTACCGTCGACACGCTTTGCAACTCGGCTAGCTCGGTCTGAATCGTACAATCCAAGCACACAAGCTTGCGCGAACACATCGCTGCCGGAACTGGCAAAGCGAGAATTGTCACCGGCTGTTCCCAGATCATTCGGCTCACTAGCTCGCATAACCGGATGTTGCGAGTTGCCTTCAATCTTGATCGGACGGCCGTCCATATTGCTAACAAGCAAATGGCAAGCGCGGCCTGCTAGTTCAAAGTTGGTTGCATAATGCTTTGGTACGCCAGCCACGTTATTGGGAGGCCGGACAACGAAGGGAAGAATTTCGTCTGGTCCATAACGGCAACCAGCAAACCCACCCAGAGCCAACGATGAACTCATCAGCTTCAACCACTTGCGGCGCGACACGCCCTCCGGAAACTCGGAAGCTGCCTGGGGAAATTCGCGACTTGCAATCTGCTCGAACTCTGCCGTTTCTTGCAAATCGTTCAGACTTCGCCAATAAGTTTTATTCGCCGACATTGTCTTATTTGCCTGCATCTGCGGGACAGCGCTACGCTGAATCGTTGTTTGTAAATCTGTCAGGAACTTAGTTTGTCTGCACCCTCATGGTGCCAGGTTCACCCAAACGCATGTTCGGGCGAGCCAGTTCAAATCAACCGTAATTATCTATGGCAAACCGCGCAATTAGCTCGCGGATGAATATTGTTTTCTGCTCGCAACTGAGCACCAATCTCTTCACGAGTCTTGCCTTCTTCGGGCTCCCAATCGAGCTTCGTAATGAACTCTACAGGGCGGATGTTTGCGTCAGGATTGTTATGGCACTCAAGACACCAAGCCATCGACAACTCTTTGGCTTGGTAAACCTTTTCCATCGTGTCGATTCGACCGTGGCAACTTACGCAACTAACACCACGATTCACATGCGCAGCGTGATTAAAGTACACAAAGTCCGGCAGGCGATGGATTTTTATCCAAGGAATCGACTCGCCCGAACTCCAGCTCTCGTGGACAGCTCGCAATTTTGTGCTCGCCGGGTGCACTGCGGATAACGGTGGAGCACCATCAGGACCCATCGGGCTATGGCAATTAATACATGTTGCCGTCGGGGGAACCGTCGCCGCCGCAGCCTTGTCAACGTTGACGTGACAATAGCGACAATCCATCTTCAGTTCACCCGCATGGATCTTGTGGCTAAACGGAACCGGCTGCTCCGGCGAGTAGCCAACATTTAATGTCACCGGATCGGTCGCGCCTAGCAGCAAGGTTGCGGCGTAGCCACCACCAGCCAGCGCGAACAAGCCCAGTAAAGGTAAAAACTTGTTCGTCCATCGTGGAAATAGAAATCGACTCATAGCTCTACGTTGATTTCTTGCCTGTACAACCCACGCATCGTCGCTCGAAAGAGCAAGTCGCGTAAAGTTGAGCACGGGAAAAGGTCAATTATTAAGCACAGCATTCATCGCTGCACGATTCGTTTACGTCTACCGCTTCTTCATTCTGCCAGTTGCGTCAGTATGGTAACCGCAACCCCATTTGTTCAATAGCACTCTGAGGCACGCGACAAATGGTCGCATAAGCCTTTAGTCATTAGACCGCGATTCATTTCACCGTCATTCACTTGGGTCAATTCAGCTTCGCAGCGTTCGTTCGTTATCGCCATGAAACACCCCACTCATCCAAAAGGTTTTTGCAAGGTGAGCAAATAGTACCCGAAATTTTTCCGTTGCATACCGAGCAACATAGCCAAAGCGCTTCCTCGCAAATGTTTCCACTGCCAAGCCGTCGATTTTCCGCGTAACAACATCTTTGCCGTATGCGTCAGCACAAGCGGAACCGAATGCGAAGCGCTGACCGCCATCCGCCATCCCATCTCTCGCTGCTTCAGTAATTTCAGTCCAGTCGCCTCTAACCAACTCGGCAATAAAGCGATTTCATGAAAGCGTGGAACGGCCCAATTGTGAGCAACCTCGTCATGCAGCCAACGAAACCAACGCGACCTTGTATCAAATGGATGATTCACAAATCCGTCCGCAATCACCAACTTTCCACCCGGCTTTAAGACTCTAACTGCTTCGCGCAACGCCACTTCGGGCTCCGTGCTATGGCACAAACTCTCAAAGTAGAAGGCGGCATCGAGAAAGTCGTCCGGCCAGGGAAGAACGTGATAATCTCCATGGTGAACGCTGTCCATCCCAGTCCGGTCCTCGGCGTGCATACGCCGTGCTTCCTCGAACTTTTCACAGCCCTGTTTCGCTTGCTCACGAGAGATTGTGATCGCATGCCACCCCAGCTGCGGCAAATGATCGCATCCATATCGAGCCACTGCCGCAGTCCCGCAACCCAAGTCCCCCACATTGCCAGCTTTCAAATTTGCCACGTCCAACTGCTCGAAAACCACATCGTTCATCGCTTCGAGCATTCGGCGGCGCTGCCAAGGCAAGATGCCCGCATGCCAGTAACCAAAATGACGATACCCTTCGACGCTCCAAACTCGGTAGTCCATCTCCGACTCATTGTAGTAGTCGGAGATCGCAGCCCTCTCGGCGCGATTTTGCCACGCAGGGCTAAGCATATTGCCAGATGCAAGTTCATCGCCGGCAACACCGGTCGTTTTCGAAGAATCAGAATCCAAGGTCTTGCATCCAGAAGTTAATACAGTTGGAAGTGCGGCGTTTTGTAAAATTGAAGCCGCCGCTCATCTTGTCTGTGTTCGCGCCACTCAGTGTATCTATGTATCGTATCTATGTTCGCATTGTGTCGACAGTCAGATCGTTCCGCTACTAGTGAACTTCTTCAAGGACCGCGGACGTCCTGTCCGCATGCGGCACCAAGTGACTTTCGAGCAGTTTATGGAACGTACTCGGTGGATTGCCCACCTATTTTTTTATAGAGTTCGGTCAACTTGAAAGTTCAGCGGACGAGACGTCCGCAGTCCGAAGCCCACGAGCCGTCTGCCTCTTCCAAGCAGCTCACGCCCCAATCGAATGCCCTGCAGGCTCAACCGGCAGCGTGCTACTGGAGGTAACCAAGTAGTCAAAAATGGGAGAAGCCATTAACGTAGTGACTACAGCCATCACCACAAGCGTAGCGAATAGCTCAACTGAAATGATGCCACGTTGCAAACCGACGTTGATGATAATCAACTCCATCAACCCGCGAGCATTCATCAGCGCGCCGATTCCAAGGGCTTCTCGATTCGTTATCCCTGAAGCTCGCGCAGCCAACCAACATGCAATCCCCTTCCCGCCGATGGCGGCTACCAGCACCAGCCCACAAATGCCCCAAAGATAGGCCGAGTTCAGCAGATCGATTCGTGTGTTCAGTCCCGAATAGGTAAAGAACAGCGGCAACAATAACGCCACCGTCAACGGCTGTACACGCTCAATCAAGTCCTTCTGGATAGGCCCCCGCGGCATCATCGCTCCGACCACAAACGCACCGAATACTGCATGCAAGTGAATCTTATCGGTGAACCATGCTCCAAGAGCCATACAAGCTAAACCGATAACAACACCGGCTTCAGTCATCTTGCCGTCACTACCGATCAACCAACGCTTGATGAAATTAAGGCTAGGTCGTAACACAAAGACTGCAAAAGCAACAAAGCCGATCCCGCCTCCAATGCTCCAGATGGCTCGCGAAGCGTCGTTGTCAAAGCTTGCCAGCACAACCGCTAGTAGGCACCACGCCATGGCATCATCGATCGCACCGGCGCCGATTGCAACCGTCCCCATCAAAGTTCCGCTCAACCCTTTGAAGTGAATGATTCTTGCGAGCATCGGAAATGCAGTAATACACATCGATGCACCGAGGAACATCACCGCTTCGAACAAAGAGGTATCTTTGGGAAACAATTTTGTATTATAAAACATCCAGTAAGCGAGCCCGGCCCCTAACAGAAAAGGCGTAATCATCCCCGCCAACGATACCGCTACTGAGCAAGAAAAATTCTTGCGGATCACGTCAACTCGAAATTCGAGCCCTACGATGAACATGTACAAAGCCAAGCCTAGTTGCGACGCCGGAAACAGATAGCTTTGCGAATCGCGGGTCTGCTGAGACTTATCCCACGGAAAAATCGCATGCTGCAAATCCGGCAACATCCATCCAAATAGCGAAGGCCCAAGTAACACTCCCGTAATCATTTCTGCGACAACTTGAGGCTGCCCGAACTTGGCCGCAATGATCCCCACCACTCGACAGGCCAGCAGAATGACTGCGATCTGAAAGAAAAAATGAACAGCTAAATCTAGATTGGACATCAAATGCTTCGGTTTCTAAGTTGTCGTATTACAACAATCCGCCGGCCACTGAGGCAAACAGTTCATTATCAAAGTTACGAACGAGTGTAATCGAACAACGCGATTTCTACAGGAGCCCGTATCAGGTAAGTCCTTTAACGCAGCAGAGTTAACAAGTGCGTATCCATAAAATCGTTTAATCGATAGCCAGCGCGACACCGCAGGCACTTGCAAACTATGCCAATTACTATGCCAATTCTAAGGGACTCTTATTGCGATGCCTGCATATTGCATTCATCCGTGGGACCGCCATGCTATCCGTGGTAATAATGGGCTTCACCCCGCCACGAACTGCCCACGGATGAACTGCCCACGGATGACATAGTGGTCCCACGGATTGAAAAAAGAAGGACTCTGTAGCTTCGAACGTTTTACTACGAGCGCGTCTGGTTCCATGTTTGCGCCCACATTTTCTTGTCAATCTGCTGCTTTCTTGCGATAGTTAACTTGCGGTGTAATGAGGTTAAGTGCTGCGAGGATGTTTCGACGGTTGTTGCATGGGCTATACTAGTGACCATACCAATCACCTAACCCAGCATATTTGCGATGATAATCCACATTACCGACTTGCCCTCTCAAATCCTAAAGGTGCCCCATGTCTGCAGTAGCCACTGAAATCCGTGCTTTCACCGCCGCTAAGTTCACTGCCCCATCAAAGTTCACCGAGTTTTGTAGAAACGGTGGCAAGCCCCTCGGAGGGATCATCGGGGGCCTTAGCGTTAAAGGTACCATGAATGTTACTTTTGAAACCTCCGACCCCGGCTCACTGGAAGTTCTCGCAACCGTTTGTGAAATGGGACAAGCTGAAGTTGCCGACGCCGTCACAGCTGCGACTCGCGCCTTTCATGGCACCGCTGGTAAAGGTTGGCAAAACACCTCGATTGAAGAACGTTGCCGCCTCGCAATGAAGCTTGTTGAACTCTGCGACCGCGACCGCGACGTCTTGCTCGCCTGCGAAATTCTTGACGGCGGAAAAGTCTCTGAACTAGCCGAAGGCGACTTTACTCAGATCCGTGAATGCGCCGAGTATTTCTGCCGCGTCGCTAAAGGGGCGGAAATGGGTGACAGCGTCGCCATGCAAGTTGCCGAAGGCGTTAAGGGATTCACCTACCGTGAGCCTTGGGGCGTCGTCGCCGGCATCATTCCATGGAATTACCCGATCGTTTTAACCGCTTGGTTTATGTTCCCCGCATTGCTCTCGGGCAACTGCATCTTGATCAAGCCTGCGGAAGATACGCCACTGTCCGCACTTTACATCGGCAAACTCGCTGAAGAAGCAGGCTTCCCAGCCGGCGTTATCAATGTGCTCCCTGGCCGCGGCGAGATCACCGGCCAATGCATCGCCGAGCATCCTGGCGTGCGCTATATTTCTTTCACTGGCTCACCCGGCGTCGGTCAATCGATCATGCGAACCTGCGATCAGCACGGAACGCGTATGAAACGCGAAATGGGCGGCAACGGTTCAGCCATCGTGCTCGCCGATGCTGATCCAGAACTCGTCGCTCGCAAGATCGGTCGCTATACCAATCAGCATTTTGGACAAACGTGCTGCACGATCCATCGGGTCTTCGTTGACAAAAAAATCGCTGATGACTTCATCGATGCACAAAAGAGTTTCTTCTCAGATTTGAAGATCGGTTATCAAGCCGACGCGGGCACCCAGTTGGGCGCGGTTGTCAACGCAACTCAACGATCACGAATCCTGCGGGCCCAGGAAGAAACTCTTGAGCGCGGTGGTGATGCCATCCTCTCCGGTGGAGCGGCTGAAGTTGCCGGACGAACAGGCTACTACATCAAGCCTGCTTTGTATCGAACACAGCCTGGCGTTGATTGCAATCCATCCGAAGTGTTCCATGCCTTTGCGACAATCTGCCCAGTAAACTCGGCTGAACAAGCGTTGCAGTTGGCCAACAGTTCACCGTATGGACTCGGTGCCAGCGTTTGGACTCGCGATATCGAGCAAGGTGTTGCCCTCGCGAAACAATTCCGCGATGGCACGTGTCAAGTCAACTGCCACAACTCGATTGCCTACGGCCTACCATACGGTGGTCAAGGAATTTCCGGCGGACCTGGCGGCGGAGTGAACTGTGAAGACACGTTCTATGACTACACTCAAGTCAAAGCCATTTACGTCGCCGATTATCCGAGTTAGTGTCGAATCGAACGCGTCGATCACTTACTTCGTTTCACTGAAAAATCGCTGGCCAAGCCAGTGGCACACCGAACTTACCAGCGAACGACCCATGTTCCAATCACGATTGAGACAATCGTGCGACACTCGTAAATCAAACCGGCATGACGCTTCCTATCGTAATCATCGGTGCCGGACTCGCGGGGCTTAACTGCGCCCGAGTCCTGCACGAAAAAGGTGAACGTTTCCTCTTGATTGAAGCGGGCGACCGCGTCGGAGGTCGAGTCCGAACTGACCTCGTCAACGGGTTTCAACTCGATCATGGATTCCAAGTATTTCAGACTGCGTACCCCGAAGCGAAACTTGCACTCGACTACGCGAACTTGCATCTCACGCGGCTCGACGCCGGAGCTCTCATTCGTCACCGCGGTCGTTGGGTGCGAATGGCCGACCCTTGGCGGCAACCACAGTATGCACTGTCGACACTTTTTAACTCAGTCGGAAACATCGCCGATCGTTTTCGACTCTTCCAACTTCGTCGCCATGTGCTTTCGAAATCACCTGAACAATTGCTGAGCGCTGAGGCCGATTGTTCGACTCGTGATTATCTGCTGGGACACTGGCGATTTTCGCAAGCGTTTTACGATCTATTTCTAAAACCTTGGTGGTCAGGTATTTTTTTAGAAACGGAATTAAACACTTCGGCTGCTTACTTTCAATTCGTGTTTCACATGCTTGCTGCAGGTGATGTAGCTCTGCCACGCGCCGGCATGCAAGCGATCCCGAATCAGTTGGCAAGCAAGTTGCCAAGTGACTCCATTTGCTTATCGACTCGAGTCTCGAGCATCAGCGGACAAAACGTGCATCTCGAATCCGGCGAAGTCATCGCGGCCCGCGCGGTTGTGCTTGCAACAGACAACGCGGCCGCCGTGAAACTTAGCAGTTCGCTTACTGAATACGTTCAGCCCTTCGAATGGTCAAGCACAACGTGCCTCTACCTTACAGCTGACAGCTCTCCGTCCAGCACGAAGCTGCTTATGTTGCTCACCGACCAAAGCGGTCCTGTGAATCACGTTTTCATACCCAGCAACAGCGTTCCCAATTTCGCGCCGCCAGGCAAGTCGCTAATCAGTGTCTCGCTTGTGAACACATCCGCGTCGGCTGAGTCACTGTTACCAGCTGTTATCACGCAACTTCGCGAACCCTTCGGCCCTCAAGTTGACTCGTGGCAATTCCTGCGTTCGTACAACATTCCTCGCGCCCTTCCCAAGCAACCCGCCAACTTCTATCGCTCACCACGCTCGGCAACTTTGCAAGAGGGCGTCGTCCTATGCGGCGACTACTTGGAGACATCATCCGTTCAAGGCGCACTCGCCAGCGGCCGCAAAGCAGCAACGGCACTCTTTGAGGCAAGATGATCTAACGTTCCACTTCTCGCCAACCGCCACCATCCTAGCTTGCTAGGTGGGGCGAAGACTTATCAGCTAACAGCGAAAATGGCGAGTAACATCTTCCCGCCACGCGTCTGGTTGCGAGCTCCGCTCGCAACCAGACGCGTGGCGGGAAGAGAGTAGCGTTTATCGCCCGAACTTAGTCGCAAAAGTCCTAATTCCACCGACTATTGCCCACGACTCACACCACCAATTGCATCCACCGTAATCGCGAAGCTAATATGCTTTATCTTCGTTGCTCCAGGAAGTTCTTGTTCGCTGAAGCAAGCCAATAGTGCTTTTTGATCGGAATCACAAAGCACATTGCCAACTTGCTTGACGGTTGCATATTCAAAATCTGCCATCAATGACGAGTTTAAAGGAAACGCATCGAGCGGATTGACGTCTTTTCCGATTCCAGAAAGCCGTAAATTGATATCGGTGAACATCGCATCCTTTTCAGCCTTGCGTGCGTAGTGGGCAAAACTAGGTCCGAATACCTCAAACGTCCGGCAAGTTGGAATGCCTGGCGTATCTTCCGACCCGAACTGAATCTGTATGAGTCCGTAGTGCCCGCTCGATCTACCTGGGACCCGCATTATCGTTGACGTCGAATCTTTTGAAAGCAGTTGCAACTCGAAGGCCTTGCCAGCAGGAGCATAGAAAAGCCAACTGCAAAACGTTGCATCCGATTTCATTTTCCGTAAATGAACTTCCTCTGAATTCATGTCCAGCAAATCTTCGAACCGCGACTCGAGCTTTTTTGCTTCCTTACGACAAAAGCTTGCCGTCTTTTGTTCTTTGAAAACGCGGTAACTGCCATAGCCTATCAAGCAGAGAAGAGTAAGTCGCAATAGTACGCTGAGCATTCTTTGCACTCGCATTGTTTTTTTATGCCGCTATTCTTTAAGGCTGAATCCAAATCAACAGCCCACTACGGTGTTTTCGCAGTTCCCTTACTTCGTCTTCGTTCGGCCGGGTCCGGCCAAATCTTCGAAACAAAACCACCGGCTTATCTCCGACCGGCTGAATCGATTCTCGAATCATGGTCTCCGGTACACCGGCATCGATGTGAATATACCACGGCCACCGATATTCACTGCCAATGTGGAAAGGGCCCCCCATTCCGATGAAATCCTGCAAATTGTTCGGTGTTAACTACGGGCGCAATAGGTCCGTCCGGGCTTTTAAGGGGAATCTATTGGTAGGACGGGCCTGGAGGCCCGTCCTACCGGCCCACCTTCAGTCGAATGTTCTTCAAAATTTACTGAAAAATCTGCTAACGTCTCGGGCTGAAACACGCTTTGTATTGGTAGAGCAAAACTTTCGCGGTAAGCATCGAATCTTACGCAACGAGAATTATTCAGCGTTAGGTCGTGAAACAGAAACGTAGCGTATAACGCGACTCATTGGGGAGAGCAGTCATGAGCGGTCTAATTCGGAGAAGAGAAGTTCTATGTAACACCTATACCGTTATTCGGGCGTTCGGCCTTCGCGTCTACCTTCGTTGCCTCCTGGCTCCACGCGGTTCGACATTCCTTTCGATTGTCCATTCGTGCGGCCGGATCTGAAATTGGCACACGGGCACGAGACGGTGATCCGTCAGGCGTTGTTCGGATGTACGAATTCGCAATGATCCAGCAATTGTTCAAGCCGATCGTCGACGACGATGTCAGGCTTTGGCAGGAAGCAGACGAAGCAATCAGCGATACCCAATTTGATCGCCACATCGCGAGAGTACTGAGCACCGCCGCGACTCCAGCAATAGAGCACATTGCCAGCGTCGAACATATCGCGAACATATCGGATAGCATTCGGTATCGGTATCTGTTTTGTTCCGAATGATCGAATCAGGGTGTCGTCGACATCAACGAAGATTACGGATTCTTTCTTTATCACTGGATTGGTCATTGCTTGGTCAAGGATTTCGGAGATCGTGCCACAGGCGATGTTCTTCCCGCCCTCTGCAAGTGTAAACGAAGAACCAAGTTGGATTCGTTTAACCGGCAGCCGGTTTTTAGCCACGAACTGCTTCTTCAATTACAGCGATGTCAATTTTCATCTGTTTCATCATAGCCGCCATCGCCTTGGTAGACACGTTTTTGTCTGGACTCATGGTCAGTTCTGCTAGTCGCTTCGGGTAAATCTGCCATGACACTCCGTAGCGGTCTTTCAGCCAGCCGCAGTGGCTTTCCTCGCCTCCATCGGCGGTCAGCGCCGACCACAGTCGATCTGACTCGGCTTGATCAACTGTCGCGACCGAAATTGACACCGCTTCAGTCAACGTGAAATTCGGTCCGGCGTCTAGTATCTGGTACGGCACGCCACCTAGCGAGAAATCAATCACCGAGAAGGTACTATGCTCGTTATCACCCACAAAGATCTTCTCAACCCGGCTACCCGGGATCAAACAACAGTAGAATTCTGCCGCCTCACGGCCCCGCCCGTCACGGAACCAGAGGCATGTGCGGATAGAATGGTTCATCGTCTTTTTGCCTATGCGAGTGAGTTAATAGGTATCAGTACCTGCTGGCGCCTGAAGTGCGTTGGTTTGATAAGTCAGTTTTGCAGTCACGCAAGGCGAAACATGATGCACCTAACGGGCAGTGGACCGCCGAAGACATTTTGATCTATCCAGTCAGTGAAAGGAGCGTCGCTCATGTCGTAAAGTTCGCCGAGTTGGTTGAGCTTATAATTTGCGTCGCGGACATACCACATCGATGCGAGTTGATTAAAGACCCAGTCGCGCGGCTTGCCAGTTTCTCCGCGAAGTTGGGCTACAAAACTGTGGCCGTCGAACTTTCTCGCGGGCAACTTGCCTCCGGTCAGTTCAGCAAAAGTAGCCACGAAATCGGACGAGTCGACGAGGTCCTCGGATACTTTGCCAGCTGGAGTTTTGCCGGGCCAATTGGCAATCAACGGAACAAGGCCGCCGCACTCAAGCATACTTCCTTTCATGCCCGACAGCCTGCGACCGCCGATGGTCGATCGCGCTCATTGGCCTTTGGCGGTACCGTTGTCACCAATAAAAATGATAAGTGTGTTGTCTCGCAGTTGCAAAGATTCGAGCTCAGCGACAAGTTTACCAACGAGTTTATCCATGTACTGAATATTGTCGTTGAACAGATCCGTACTGTTGGGCGCGCTGTCGGGTGTCGGTTGAATTTCGCCGTGAACGTGCGACAACGAGTAATAGAGGAAGAAGGGTTTGTTTTGATTCTGGCGGATGAAGTTGATAGCTTGCTCATGCATAATATCAGGCATGTATTGCTGGTCGTTGAGCTTCAACGCTTTGCCGTTGACCATATAGGGTTCGTGGCTATCTTCTTGCTTGTTCCAGTAGACGCCACTGCCATTGAATCGCAAGTAACCGTCAAAGCCATGATCGCTGGGCAAGCCCGGAAGCTGCCCCCATTTTCCGATTGCTGACGTCGCGTAGCCGGCGGATTTGAAAACCTTCGGGAGAACGATCTCCGTGGGGTCCATTCGGATACAGGCATCTTGATTGGTTGAACCATTCCGAAAAGCATAACGGCCCGACATGATCATCGCTCGCGACGGACCACACAGTGACGCAGTGAAGGCTCGGGTGTAGCGAGTGCCGGTGCTTGCAAGTTTGTCGATATTCGGCGTTTTATAGTTGTCCGAGCCATAACAACTCAAGCTTCCGACACCAAGGTCATCAGCGAGGATGAAGACGACGTTGGGTGGTTTGGGAATGGTGGCAAACGAAGAAACTTGAAATGCAAAGAACGCAGCGACTAGTAGAAAAGAGCGAACGGTTATCATGGTTTTCCTATCGGCTGGTTAAATTATGTCATAGCGAACCAACCCCTCACCCCCGACCTCTTGTAGCGGAAGCCGTCAAGGCTTTCCTTGCAGCAATCGAAACGCTTGACGCGTTCCGCTACCACATCAAGCTACTTCTTTCCCATCGTGACGAATTCTTCTCGAGAGAGGAACCGATCTTGGTTGGAGTCCCATTTGTCGAAACGCTCGGTTGCGGCTTGAGCGTTTGATTGGCGACCATGGCTACTTGAGATTTTCGTCAGGATTGGAAAGCGCTGCAAGTCGACAGCGAGCCTCAACCGGCACTCGCGAGGAAAAATCGACCGATCGTGCACTCGTTTTGTATGGCTTTGTTCTGCGATTTTACTAGGATTTGGGTTGTAGTTGTTGCATGTATGCGATTTTCGCCACCATTCTGATGAGTTCATTGGCGCCGGCGAAGACGTCCGTTTCGTTCCTGGCGTAGAATTAATTCACACCGTCGACAGACACGATTGCGGGCTTTGGTTGTCGCTGCTTCGTTGCCGTCTCCCAAACGCGGCCAAGGTAGCTTTTGAAAGGATCTTCTGAAAAGATGATCCACCTTCGATCTCCATTGCGTTCAAGTAATCTTAGTAGCCACGTTTCTTTCCCACTCCCCTCTTATTTGCTTTTCCCTTTGATACAGTCCGGCCGACAATTGATTTCCTTACGGGTGGGGCATCAAAGCATCTGCACTCTGACTTCCACTTATCTTCGTCGTATTCTGCATGAGTCATCGCCTTGAGAATGAATACCTTCTGGCTTGGGTACAGGATTCTCGTGATCAGCCGGTACTTGTTGCCACCGATATTGAATACCACGCAATTGCCTACGATACTTGAAATTGGCCAAGGATCGATCTGGCGTTCACTACTGCACATGTATGCCGCCGAGTTTGTGTGGCTTGCAGAGTTGCTCGGTGAAAAAGAGGCCGTTGCACCAGGTGATTTGCCAAATAAGCTCCCCGGCAATCAAGAAGGTGAATTCCCGATTGCCGCTTTCGATGAACC
>JANODD010000315.1:0-34288 GCA_031412515.1 Planctomycetia bacterium
GCTTGGCTGCGGTGTAGTGATTCATCATATTGGTTATGATGAACGACGCGGAATTGCAGCTCGAGGCGAGAAGGCTCCGACACCGCTCGATCAACTCCGCGAAGTGGTTGATGCAGTCTCAGTGCCAGTCCAAGCCGTCGGTGGGCTGTCAATCGATCAAGCCATTCAAACGCCCAGTTTTGGTGCTCCGCTAGTAGTCATTGGCGCTCCGCTGGCCATTAACCCCGATCGATTTCAGCGGGCGGGCGGTGACCTCGAGATGGTTCTAAAACAAATTTGCGACGAAGTGCATCGTTATGGAAATGTCGCCTTAAAAAGTGATTTTACTGTCCCCTGGCCAAACAAGTAAACATTTATCAAATCGATAACCCGACGCGTAAGTTTTGAAGTTGCGCGTTATGATTTTGTGTGCCACTGGCAAGGCCAGTGAACCGGAGTAAGTGAGTTTAATTGCCGTTACATATGCCAACGCCAACTCACTCGCCGTGAAAGTTGTCGAAGTTTGAATGTAAGTGAACTGTAAGACATTAGAATACATACATCACTGCGGGGGCGAATTACTGTGTCGAAAGAGCCCCGATGTGCGACGTTTATTACTTCGGCGACCATTGTGCAAAGCTCCCAGGCATCGGACTGAAACTATTGATTCGAACCAAGACGCTTCGATACACTGGCAAACCAGTGGCACACAGATCAAAATAGCGCAACTTCAAAAGGCGAAAGCGAGTCATCTATCCCTTGCTAACACTGCGGGTAGCGATAAACAACCTAACAACGATAAGTCAAATAAACATGGCAACAGCCCTTCAACCTGCAGTAGTTAACTTCTCTCGCGATCCGCATTCTGTTGAGCTGCGCGAGATTCCAGTTCCCACCATTGGTCCCGACGACGTTCTACTAGAAGTTTCCGCAGTCGGCGTTTGCGGGAGCGACTTGCATCAGTGGACTAGCCAGCACAGTTGGCCAGTGAATTATCCCGTGACGCTGGGCCATGAGTTCGCCGGCCGAGTTTGTCAGACGGGTTCGAATGTTAAAAACTATCGCGAAGGAGATCGCGTTTGCAGCGAGACAGCGGCGGTCATCGATCCCGATAGTCCTATGACTCGCATCGGCCGTTACAACCTCGATCCGAATCGCAAAGGTTTTGGATATGGCGTCGATGGCGCGATGACTCAAAAAGTTCGTGTACCATCGCGCTGCTTGCACCGCGTACCCGATAATTTGCCACTGCGATTGGCTGCGCTAACTGAACCTTGTTGCGTTGCCTTTAGCGCAGTTGCGACTAATGTGACGGTGCTGCCCGGCGATCGTATTTTAGTGCTTGGACCAGGACCGATTGGTCTCCTATGTGGCGCGATGGCGCGGTTGCGTGGTGCTGAAGTCGCGGTTGCAGGTCTACCGCGTGATGCTGAGCGATTGGAGTTGGCCAAGCAGTTGGGTTGTCAAGCGATCGACATCTCAACCGCTGCTGATTGGGCGAACGAACGCGACGGATTGGGCTGTGAAGGAGTGGTTGATGCGGCTGGCGTCTCAGCAACTTTGAAGATCGCCATCGATGTTGTCCGTCCCGCAGGTTGGATCAGCAAAGTGGGTTGGGGACGTGATCCAGTTGGTTTTTCACTCGACCCGATCGTGCAAAAGAATGTGCAGCTTCAAGGAAGTTTCTCGCATACTTGGGCTATTTGGGAGCGCGTACTCGCTTTGCTAAGCAGCAAGGCACTCGCTGCTGACAAGATCATTGGTGGTGTCTGGTCACTGGAGAATTGGGAAGACGCTTTTGAAACCATGCACTCGGGAAAGATTGTTAAGTCAGTGCTCGAAGTGCGACCTGAAGCATAAGTTTTGATGTTGCGCATTTTGGTTTTGTGAGCCGTTGGCGCGAGCCGCGGGCGAACGAAGTGGTTGCCGTAACCTAATCACTTGACTTCCAAATGCCGAACGATTTTATGCGAATGGCCTGCTCACTTGATAGAAAATCAAACTTGCAAGACTACAACTTCGTTCACCCGCGGCTAGCGCCGTCGGCTCACTCAAAGCACCATTCGTCCCGAGTCCGGGCGGCGGCAGGAAACGATTGATTCGAACCGACACAAATCCGAAATAGCGCAACATCAAAAAGCATAAGCGAGTCGTCAAAATTGAAATGAAATTCGCATAAGCGACAGGCGCCGGTGTCTCCGCTGGATTCCGGTTAAGCGATTCTGTAATGTGAGTCTTTCTAAATTAACACTGAGGTTTCAATTGTCCGTAGAAATTCACACCGTCTATGAAGGTCAACTGCATTGCACTGCGACGCATGGACCGAGCAAAGTTCAACTTAGCACCGATGCGCCGCTGGATAACGGCGGACGAGGAACATCGTTTTCGCCGACCGATTTGGTTGCCACGGCGCTGGGGACTTGTGTCATGACCATCTTGGGACTGGTCGCTGAGCGCCATCAGCTTGATCTGCGGGGTACTCAAGTGCATGTGATTAAAGAGATGGTACAAAAACCGATTCGGCGAATAGGTGCGCTCAAAACGACAGTGACATATCCAGCAGGCTTGCACATTGCCGAAGAAGATCGCAAGCGCCTAGAAACGGCCGCTCATCAATGCCCTGTCCATCAGAGTATCCATCCCGATATCGACGCTCCGATTGATTTTATTTATTCATAATCGTCACAGGTTGTGAAGCATTTTTCGTAATAACGTAGCTGGTTTCGTGAGAAACCGGAAGCAGAAGAAAGGTCACAGGTGCGCCCGGTTTCTTACGAAACCAGCTACATGTGCTCACCGCGCTTAAGCTTGCGGTTCGGTCATGCGGAATGGGTCGAGGGCTTCACGTAACGTGTCTTCAGGCAAAATGCCTTGCTCTTGGCAGAGTTCGCGAATGGTTTTGCCGGATGCAAAGGCTTCCTTAGTCAACTTCGCGGCTTTCTCATAGCCGATTAACGGGTTGAGGCTGGTAGACATCGAGAGGCTTTGCTCTACGGCGGCTTCGCAGGCGACTGGGTTGGCTTCGAGTCCGATCATGCAGAAATCGATGAACGCATTCACGCCACCGGTCATCAGTTGAATACTTTCCAAAGTCGTTTGACCCATGACAGGCATCATGATGTTCAATTGGAAATTGCCGCCAGCAGCTCCGCAAATAGTGATAGTCTGATCGTTGCCGAGCACCCGCGCGGTGGCTTGCATCAGGCTTTCGCACATTACTGGATTGACTTTGCCAGGCATGATCGAGCTACCCGGTTGGCGGTCTGGCAGTATGACTTCGAAAAATCCGCAACGTGGGCCGGAGCCGAGCCAACGAATGTTATTGGAGACGTTGAACAGTGTCGTTGCGATTGTCTTCAGTTCGCCGTGGCATTGGACCAGGCCGTCGCGCTGCGCATTGGCTTCGAAGTGGTTTACGGCTTCGATAAAGCCGAGCCCAGTTTCGGAAGCCAGTGCTGCGGCCACGCGACTACCAAACTCGGGGTGCGTATTGATGCCGCTTCCGACAGCGGTTCCACCAACTGGTAATTCGAGCACTGACTCCAGAGCTAATTCAGCGCGACGGATCGACAACTCCAACTGCCGCGCGAAGCCACCAAACTCCTGGCCCAATCGCAGCGGGGTAGCATCCATCAAGTGGGTACGGCCGATCTTGATGACACGATCCCATTCTTTGGCTTTGCCATCGAGTTGATCGTGCAGCTTCTTGAGAGCTGGAATTAGTTGCGTATGGATCTCGCTGGCTACAGCAACATGAATTGCTGTTGGGAAGGTATCGTTGGTGCTTTGGCCCATGTTGACGTGATCGTTCGGATGGATGGCTTTGTCTTTTCCAAAGCGATCACCACCGGTCATTTCGATGGCGCGGTTGCTGATCACTTCATTGACGTTCATATTGCTCGATGTGCCCGAGCCTGTTTGAAAAACGTCGATTGGGAACTGATCCGATAATTTGCCAGCGGCAACTTCTTTGGCAGCAGCGAGCAGTGCGTCGACCTGGGCAGCAGTGAGCGGGTTCTTGCCACTGCCCGTCAGTTTTCCAAGATCGCGATTGGCAATAGCACAGGCGAATTTAACCAGGCCCATGGCGCGGACCAAGGCTGGTGGCAAACGCCAACCGGAAACTGGAAAATTCTCAACGGCTCGCTGGGTCTGAGCGCTGTAATACGCCTGCGAAGGAACTTTAACTTCGCCCATCGAGTCTTGTTCAATCCGGAACTCTGACATGCTGCATCTCTAATTTATGAAAATTTTTCCGGGCAATGAGGTTCAAGAGCGAACCACCCGTTTGGTTTCGGTAAGTCTGTTGGCTACAGGAATTATGTTATCGGGTCGGTGGCGGGTCTCCAATCCGGTGTCCAATATTGCTGCTTTCAAGTTTTTTCTTCATCGCGTATTCACATTGCCTTAACGCGTTCTTAACAGGCCTTTGCCAAGATTTAGCTCGTTGTGTCAGCACGCGTGGTGTCTGGCAAATTTCAAGTTATTTCGGTAGGAAAAGAAGAGTTATGAAGAAATCGACGCAACTGAAGCCGGGCTTCACCCTAGTCGAATTGCTGGTGGTCATTGCGATCATCGGCATTTTGGTAGGGTTGCTCTTGCCAGCCGTTCAAGCGGCCCGCGAAGCGGCCCGTCGGATGCAGTGCTCCAACAATCTGAAACAGATTGGGTTGGGAGTGCACAATTTTGAGTCCGCTAACAAGAAGCTGCCAGCATCGGGTCAATGTGGATCAACTGGGTCCACCACTACCGCTTACATGATCCACTCGACAGCTACTCAACTCCTGCCATTCATCGAACAGACCGCGGTTTACAATATGTTCGATCACAATTTTACGGACTACACGGTCTCTCCATACAACATGGTTGCCAGCACACGCACTACAGCAACAGGCTGTATCATTCACAAGAACGCCAAAGGTCGCGCCTACGACGATCCGAGCTTTCCTACTGGTCAGCTAGCTGCTAAAGCTCAGATCGCAAGCTACGTTTGTCCATCGACACCAATTGCGGGTTCTGCCCGTGATCCTGTCCATAACTATGGTGGATGGGACTATATGTTCATCGATCTAACCGACATCATGGAGGATTCTACTAACGCGTTATTCGGCGAGCGGACTCAACCCACTGGAACTGCTGCTTGGATTGCACAAGCACGAACTGGGATGTTGACTTGCGAAGGCGGGGGATTCGAAAAAGCCACCGATGGCACTTCGAACACGATCTTGTGTGTCGAGGACGCTGGCCGAGCGCACCCAAGCGTCAGTTCGTTTGGTGCACTATCAACACGCAAGACACCGGTATCGGGTGCTGCCGATCCAGTGCCGATGTCTTCAGGTGCAGATGGTCGTCGCATGTTTGCGTGGGCGGACGCTGACGCGGTCACAAACGGATTTTCTGGTCCAAGCAATGCGATTAGCCCTGGATCAAGAAAGGCCAAGTTCAACAATTACAAGACCCCACTGGGTGGGCCGGCTGAATGCCGATGGTCTGTGAACAACTGTGGTCCTAATGATGAACCATTCAGTTTTCATACTGGTGGCGTAAATTCAACGATGGGCGACGGTTCGGTACGCTTTATCTCCGATTCAACTGACATCATCGTCTTGAAGTGGCTGGCGGGCGCAAATGACGGTCGGGTAGTTCCAGGTAACGAATAAAAATTAAGGGCTCTCAACCATGCGAAACTGCATACTTAGTATTGGTTTGTTGATGACAACTGGCTGTGGCATGAACCCTCCTCCACTTGCCGGTCCGGTAAGCGTCACTGGTAAAGTTCTCGCCAGTGATGGTAAACCCGTCGGTGGTGTTGCTGTCAATCTACAGCCGCTTGAAAACGGCTACATGAAGACGGTGGACGTTAAGCCTGACGGGACGTTTGCCGTCGAAACACACTCGGGAAAGTACGCCTACTTCTTCACGCCTAAATCAGGTAGCAAAGCGGTGCCCCCTCAAGTCGCAAAGCTAGCAGAAGCAAACTTGGAGCGTACCGTAACTGTTGCCTCCGGACAGGAATTAGTTATCAACATACCGTAGGCTCTGTCTTTAAACCACAAACAGTCGCCTTTCGCTCTGCGAAAGTAGCGGCGCAACAACGCTACTTTCGCGGAGCGAAAGGCGACTTTAGAAACAAAGCCTAATCTACTAGCAGGAAAATGCGTTATTCCACGCCATGGACGGGACTGATTTTGCGAAAGCGAAGTCGGTCCTGTCCTACTTTTTTGGATGGATTGTGAGAAATCGACGCAAAAAAATTGATCGGTACACAGGAATGCCACGCACTCTATTAGAATTGAGAGGATCTTTGTAGCTTCGACGCGGGAAACGTGGTCAATGCTAATTAAACAGGAAGCATTTGCTCTTAGAAGCATTTCCCGAGGCGTTTCTGGAGCTTGGTTACATTACTAACATCATCCTAGCGAACGTTGACTGGTACGATTGGCTGGTTTCATTGGTCACTTGGGGCGTGCTGCTCGCGGTGATTGACTTTGTCATCGTGTGCTTTGCAGTCAGCCATGTTGTTTTGAATAAGCGCGACATACGTGCGGCTATTGGCTGGACTGGCGTAATACTACTTGCGCCGCTGACAGGCTGGGCTCTGTATTGGATGTTTGGTATCAATCGTCTTAAGCGCAAGGCCAGGAGGTTGTTTGGAAAGCCACACAACAAATTCGGCGAGGAAAGGGAAAGCCCTAGCGATGGTGATTTAGCAATCGAAGACGTTAGCTTCGATTCGAGCGCACTGCTCAGGTCCAAGGTTCTTGGGACAGAGTTGTTCGGGCCGCTCGCAGACCAGTTTTCACCGCTTGCGACGCTGGTTGACAAGGTCGTAGGTCGACCGCTGGTCGGTGGCAACCAAGTTGACTTGTATCCGTCGCTTCAGCAGGGCTTTGCCGCAATGTTGGCCGCGATTGAAGGTGCGACGCAAACCGTGACGTTGTGTAGCTACATCTTCGATCGCGATGCCGTTGGCAAACAATTCGTGACAGCCCTCCAGCAAGCTCAAGAGCGCGGAGTTGAAGTCCGTGTGATTGTGGACGGCGTGGGGATTCGCTACTCGTGGCCGTCGATCAAGCGTTCTCTGTCGGCTGCTAAAATTCCATTCGCCGTGTTCATGCCGACTTTGATCCCATGGCGACTGCATTACAGCAATTTGCGAAATCATCGCAAGATTATGGTTATCGACGGTCGTGTCGGTTTCACTGGTGGCTTGAACATTCGTGACGGTATGTGGAGGCGGCTCAAGCCACCCAAGTCACAGGTGGACGCGCATTTCCGAATCGTAGGACCAGTCGTTCGCGATCTTCAAGAAACCTTTGCCGATGATTGGGAGTTCTGTACCGGCAAATCGTTGGACGGTGAAAAGTGGTTTCCACCAGTTGTCGAAAGCGGCAATGTCCTTGCCCGCGGAATCGCTGATGGACCGGATCAGAACTCTGGTAATACTCGACTGACACTGGCGGGTGCCATCTCTACTGCCAAGCGGTCGGTCTATGTCGTTACACCTTACTTCTTGCCCGATTCGACGTTAATCGACGCGTTGAATGTCGCGGACCTTCGTGGTGTCGACGTAAAAATTGTACTGCCTCAAGTCAACAACTTACTGCTCGTTCAATGGGCCTCCATGGCGCACCTGTGGCAGTTGCTTAGCCGCGGCGTCCAAGTATGGACCACACCCCCGCCGTTCGACCATTCGAAGTTAATGGTGGTTGATGAAGCCTGGTGTATGTTTGGTTCCACGAATTGGGATCCGCGAAGTCTACGTTTGAACTTCGAGTTCAACGTTGAGTGCTATTCGCCTCAAGTGGCCGGGGCGATAGCGAATTTGATCCGAGAAAAAATTGCCACCGCAAAGCAAGTAACGTTAGCCGACGTAGACAATCGATCGCTGCCAATCAAACTCCGCGACGGGTTAGCTCGACTAGCAACACCTTACCTTTAAACGGAACTGAGCGCTCGCCTTATCAGCCTTCGGGGTCGTCCAGAAGTTCTTTAAGCCGCGACTGAAGTTCAGGTAAGTAACGAGGAAGCCATGTTTCGTCTATAATTTTGAGCGAGATCATATCCAAGATATGAACTTGATCCTTGCGACGGAAGGACGTTAGCTTCATTCGTACAAGTGCTTCGAGAGTTAAAGTTCGCGCACTCTGCATTAGGACAAATTCGTCGAGACTTGGAACTGGTTCGGTGTATGTCTCGCGAACTTTTTCACCCGCAAAGAAAACATGAACGGCATCGCGGGCTTTTGCGTCCGGGCCGTCAAGGAACATGCTAACGCCCGCAGCCTGACGAAAAATAAATCCGTGCGGTTCAAGGGCGGCAATCGCTCGCGGTATGTCGACTCGGTTCAATATGATGTCTACATCGCGAGTATTGCGAACGACCGATTCGTCGACTTGAGCTACCCAGTGCTGGACAGCATTGCCACCAATAATCGCATAAGGAACCTCGGCAGCGTTCAAGGCAGCGGTGACTCTTCGCAGTCGGTCTTTTACATTTTCTACCGCTCGTTCAATCCTGTCCCATAGCTCATCGCCGACATATTTTATTTCCACCATTTTTGCTTTCCCCTAGCGTAATCATAACAAAAAAGGACACTTCTCGCTGAACACCCCCAACTGGTTCCCAGGCTCTGCCTGGGAACCCAATGAATTGCAGGCTCTGCCTGCTTTAGCAACGACGGAACAGCGGATGCAGGAGGCAGAGCCTCGAAGGAAGTGCGTTCCCAGGCAGGAGCCTGGGAACGAGCGTTTTCGTGGTGGCGATCAGCGAGAAGTGTCCAAAAAAGCCCCCATACACCGCATGTCTGCGATTCCCTTCAAGCTCTACTTCCAAGGAAAATGTTACAAAGATAGCGAGCTAGGGCTGCCGTTGGCGGTTTGGTACTAGGTTTGCAGAAAGTAGGGGATCGCTCACGGCCTCTGTCATCTTGGCCAGCGAGACAACTGACTACCTTGGAGAATCAGATGTTTGGATTTGGTTTCGACTTCATGTATCTGCTGTTCATCGCCCCAGCCCTTATTTTGGCTATGGTGGCTCAGTGGATGGTGCGCTCAGCCTACGAACAGATGAGCCGGGTCCGGGCTTCGATGAGCGGTTACGAAGCGGCTCGGCGAATTTTGGACGCAGGCGGATTGCATAGCATCGATATTGAACAGACGCCTGGTCAATTGTCCGACCATTATGATCCAGGTGCAAAGATCCTGCGACTGAGCCCCGACGTATTTTCAGGTCATTCGATGGCATCAGTTGGTATTGCTGCCCACGAAGCTGGACACGCTTTGCAAGACGCCCGTGGTTATGCGCCCTTACGCATTCGAAATCTCGCCGTCCCTGCGGCGCAGTTCGGCAGCAGCTTTGGAACCATCTTGCTGATGATCGGCATGGTTATGGTTTTCGGCAATCTCGCGTTTCTCGGCAAGTGGGTCTTTTTGGCCGGAATCGTTGCTTTTGGGGCCACGGTCGCGTTCCAGTTGATCAACTTGCCCGTCGAGTTTGATGCAAGTTCACGAGCCAAAGTTGAGTTGGTCAATCTTGGGATCGTCAGCGGTCCAGAGTTGCCCTACGTCAGCAAGGTACTCAATGCGGCTGCTTTGACCTATGTTGCTGCGACTTTGCAAGCTGTTTTGACGCTCGCCTATTATATATTTCGCTTCACGCAAGCGACCAGTCGCGATCGCTAAGCATCTTGGCGATCAAATGCAGCTGGTTTCGTGAGAGACCGGGCGCACTTGTAACATTTCTATCCGCATCCGGTTTCTCACGAAACCAGCTACCAAATAAACTGCGCCCCGCCATCGTGCGTTTCCAGCTTTGTACATTGCGTTAGATTTCATCTTACGCTCGGTCACACGCGGCAAGAGTGACCCACAGCCAACGCTTCGTACAGTCTTGCTGAACGAGGCGTTTTAGACGATCGTGATGATTGACGGTTCAGCTTTAAGCAAGCCTCGCGCATCTCAACCACCTTCAGTATTATTTTGTCTTACTTTACGGATCCGTGCCGTGCCGGAACCGTTCGGTGGCCATTATTTGCCCCACCATCAGCCATACGCCGACGAACATCCCGCCGAGTATCGCGTGAAACCACTCAAGTGACATGTCTTGTCCAATTGCGCTGCAAAGAACCAAAAGCTAGCGTCGTCCTTGCGCAATATCGATGAGTCCTGGATCCTGGACTCACCCCGATGTGACTAATCCCGAAGAATCATCTCGTCACTTGCCTAACATCGGACAGACGCCGTCAGGTGTATTACAAAATAATTTGGGGGCGGTACAAACTACGCTCGCCGCGGATTTTCACTAGCCCGCAAAATCTCGATATTAGGTGGATGTAGCTGGTTTCGTGAGAAACCGGTGCGCGACAGCCGTGTTTTTGAATTGAGTTAGTGAGCCGCTGGCGCTAGCCACGGGTGAACGAAGTAGTGCGCTTTGAATTTCCACGGGCTATCCAACAATATTGTTTACCATATTCGACTATCAGTCATGGACGATGACCACTCCGTTCGCCCGCGGCTAGTGCCTGTCGGAAGGGATCCATGTAATTACTCCGCCAGTTACGATCTATTCTTTCCTCAGCGAGTCCACGGCTCTCAAAACACCTTCGGCTTTATGCCATGTCTCTTGTTCTTCAAATGTCGGATCACTGGCCGCAACAATACCACCGCCGACTGGGACTTGCCACCATCCGTCACAGGCACTGATCGTGCGAATCAAGATGCTCAAATCCATATCGCCAGCAAAACTCAAGTAACCCAAGCTGCCGCAATATGGGCCACGTGCCGTGGGTTCCAGTTCACTGATGATCTCCATAGCGCGAATCTTGGGTGCCCCCGTAATCGAACCACCTGGAAATGTCGCTTTAAGCAAATCACAAGCGGTGAATTCTTCGGCTAATCGCGATCGAATGACACTTACCAAATGCCATACATAGCGATACGCCTCAAGCTGGCAGAGGCTGGTCACTTTCACGCTTTTAACTTCGGAAACTCGCGACAGATCGTTGCGAAGCAGATCCACAATCATCACATTTTCGGCCCGATCCTTTTCACTGTGAAGCAACAGTTCGCTCATTGCTTTATCCGCAGCCGGATCGCTCATCCGCGGTCGTGTTCCTTTGATCGGTCTTGTTTCGATCTCTCGGTCAGTTAGCTTTATAAAACGTTCCGGCGAGCTACTGACGATTTGCACCCGACCGAAATCGGCAAAGCCGCCAAAGGGAACTGGATTCTCTTTGCGTAAATGCAAATACAACTCGCGCGCGTCGCAGGTTGCACGGCGAATCAAACGCTGGGCAATGTTGACTTGAAAAATGTCGCCCGCGTGTACGTACTCAACCGCTCGCGCGACAACTTCGCGAAAACCAGCCGACGAGAAATTACTCGTCCAGTGCTCGGACCAACGGGTTGAAAACTGCGGAGCGAGCTGCGACTTCGGAAGATCGCAGCCAACCTTTGGCACCAAGTCTTGAGGCAAGGGTCGATGAGATTCGATCAACTTTAAAAAGTACTGCAACCGTCGGTACGCCCGCCGCTGTCGCTTGAGCGGATCCGCGGTGGGCCAGCCTTGTGAAATCAACCAAGCCTCGTTGAGTTCATGATCCCAAGCCAGCACGACGTCATACATGCCGAGCGCGGCCAGAGGCAATCGAAACTCGTTATATGTCGCGCTGGGTATCTCTTCAAAACAACCGCCCAGTTCGTACGCAAACCAACCTAGCATCCCACCTTGCATCGGCGGTAAACCATCGACAGCCCGCGTTTGATACTGGACCAACAACCTTGCGAGCGAGCTAAGCGCTTCCGGATGCGGCTTGTCGATTCGCAGTGTGCAAAACGGATCGGCTGACATATAGCTGTAGCGGCCAAGCCCCGCAGTGGGCAAACTGCTATCCAACCAAACACACCCAGGCAGTTGAGATAACCGCCGAAAACAATGCTCGGGCGTGTACTCAGCCGGTAGCCTCCGCACCAGGGGTTCCGGCGATGACTGGGACTGGATTAGTGTCGGGGCGATGGGAAAAGGAGTTGGGGTCAACGATCGACTCAAAAAAACGGACCGTGGTTGGAACTAGGCCCCTATTTTAGCGTCAGTGCGCCGTTTCTCCGATAACAATTGGCAAATGTCGCGAAAACCATGGATAAATGGCCGGAACCACAATCGTTGTCAGTAGCGTCGATGTAATGAGTCCGCCGATTACGACCGTTGCCAGGGGTCGCTGCATCTCAGCTCCATCGCCAGTCGACAAGGCCATCGGAAAGAATCCGAGGCTCGCCACTAAAGCCGTCATTAAGATTGGCCGCAGACGAGCAAGCGCGGTCACTTCAGCCACTTGTTTCACCGCAAGCCCCGAGCGGCGAAGGACTTCGGCAGCACTGACCCAAACCAGCCCGTTGAGCACCGCGACTCCAAACAGAGCGATGAATCCTACCCCAGCCGAGATACTAAACGGCATCTCCCGCATCCACAAAGCAAAAACCCCGCCCGATGCCGCAATCGGTACGGACAAATAAATTAAACCTGCCAGCGAAAACGATTTAAAGGTTGAGAACAACAGCAAGAATATCAACAACAAGACGATCGGAGTGATCAGCATCAATCGCAGTGATGCGGATTGCAAGTTCTCAAAATCACCTCCCCACGTGATCTCGTAACCGGCAGGCAACGGAACCTCTGCACCGATCCGCTGTTGAGCCTCCGCAACAAAGCCAGCCACGTCGCGTCCGCGCACGTTGCAAGCGATAAAAGTCCGCCGTCGAGTCGCTTCATGCTCAACGCCAGGAGATGTTTCTTCAACTCGAATTTCAGCCAGGTCGCCCAGCGGAATCGGCTCGCCGTTGACCGCATCCACCGGCAGTTGCTTGAGCATTTCAATATCGCCTCGCCATTGCTCCGGGAAACGAACCATCATCGGATAGCGAGCCCGACCTTCGTAAACGACACCAGTCTGCCGTCCCCCAATCGCCTCTACAACATCCATAACTTTGCGAGAGTTGATTCCGTATTGCGCCAGTGCGGCCCGCTTGGGAACGATTGTTACAGTCGTTAAATTGGCCTGATAGTCGGCTTTAACATCCACTGCTCCAGGAATCTCTTTCAGCGTCCGTTCAATCTCCTTAGCCTTTTCACCAAGGATCTGAAGATCCTCACCATAGAGCAACACCGCGACCTCGGCCTTGACCCCTGCTACCAATTCATCGACTCGCATTTCGATCGGTTGTGTGAACGCATACACGGCACCGGGTACCGATTCATTCAGTTTGATAGACATTTCTTTCAACAGTTCATCGCGAGTCAACCCTGAACGCCAGTGCGAACGTCCTTTCAACATGACCCACACGTCAGTCTGATGAACTCCCATCACATCATTGGCGATCTCAGGCCTTCCCGTCTTACAAAAAACTGTTCTTACTTCGGGAAATTCTTTTAGGACATTTTCAATCTGGTTCGACATCCCAACTGCATCTTCCAGTGTGGCACTCGGCAACCGGTTGGCTTCGATCAACAAATCGCCCTCTTCCAAGCGCGGCATGAACTCCGCGCCTAGCCGCATGCTGACCGGGATACTGATTGCGAAAACACCCAAAGCAAGCAGGGCAGTAATCAATTGATTGCGAATCGCGAGACTAATTGCAGGCCGAAACAGATTCTTGATCGCACGAATAAACAAGCCATCTTCCAGTGAAACTTTCTTGGGTAAGAACGTTGCAGCAAGAGCAGGCATCAGGGTCATACTAATAACCAACGATCCAGCCAGTGCAAAAAGCACCGTCAGCGCCATCGGTCGAAATAGCTTGCCTTCAGTTCCTTCCAACATCAAAATTGGCAGATAGACAACTGCGATAATAAGTTCTCCGAACATCGTCGGCTTACGCACTTCGATCGCGGCATCGCGAATGATCTTCGTTCGCTCAGCCACCGAAAGCACCGCGTTGCCTTGAGCATCGCGATTCGTACCGACTGCGTGCGCCATGCGATGCATGCAGTTTTCAACCATGATCACCGACGAATCCACAATCAATCCAAAGTCGATCGCTCCAAGACTCATCAAACTAGCCGTGATCGCACCCGCGTACATCATGTTGGTCGCAAATAACATCGACAGCGGAATAGCAAGGGCCGTGATCAAACCGGCTCGAAAACTACCCAGCATGATCAATAGTACGATTACAACCAGCGCTCCACCTTCGACCAAATTCTTAAGCACTGTTTTCAACGTTCGCTGGATTAAGTCCGCTCGATCATAGATCACTTCCAACGTGATGCCAGGAGGCAAAGTCGGCTTGATCTCTTCCAATCTTGCCTTGGCTCGTTCGACCACTTCGCGAGAGTTCTCGCCAATCAGCATCATCACCATTCCGGTTACAATCTCGCCGCGACCATCACGGGTCACGACGCCTTGGCGAGCCATCGCGGATTGGTGGACATCGGCTACATCACTGATCAGCAGTGGATTGCCGGCAGTGTCACGGCGAAGAGCGATCTGTCGAATCTCTTCGAGTGAGTGGATCATGGCTTGGCCGCGAATAAACTGCGTTTCATGATTGCGAACTACATAACCACCACCTGCGGTGAGGTTGTTGGACTCAAGGGCTGCAAATAACTCGGCAAGCGTCACGCCGTTACTCGATAGTCGTTGCGGATCGGGCTGGATCTCGTAGGTTTTGTATAAGCCACCGTGCGAGTTAACTTCAGTGACGCCATCGACCGCCCGCAATTTTGGAATAATGTCCCAGTCCAGCACCGACCGCAACTCCGTCGGCGAGTACACAGCGCCCCGCACTTCGAATTGCAAGATTTCACCCAGCGCGGTTGCCAGAGGCCCTAAGTCTGGCGTCCCATATTCTTTGGGAATCATCGACGCTGCAATCGTTATTCGTTCGTTGACCAATTGCCTGGCCAAGTAGATATTCGTTCCTTCATTGAACACGATGGTCACTACGGAGATTCCAAAGCGCGAGATACTTCGCAGTTCTGCGACATTCGGAATGCCACCCATCGTGGATTCGATTGGGTAGGTGACAAAGCGTTCGACTTCAACCGGCGACAGCGCGCCCGCTTCGGTAATCACAGTGATCTGCACATTGGTCATGTCCGGTACCGCGTCGATCGGTAACTGCAAGGCGGACCATACTCCGGCGCAAGCCATCAAGAAGAATGCAACGAAGACAAGGAAGCGATTTTCGAGCGAGAAGTCGATAAGTTTGGCGAGCATTATTCTGTTCTAAGGTTGGGAAGCAAGTTGTGTAATCAGTGCGCCGCGACGTTTCGTTGATCAATCTTCAGCTTCTAAAAGCAACTCTGACTTCAGAAAGAAGACACCGTCTGTTACGATCGACTCGCCCGCAGTCAAGCCCGATCTAACTTCAACCCAGCCACCACATCGTTCGCCAATCTCTACATCGCGACGCTGAAATAGGTTATCGCCAAGCGGAATAAAGACGAAGGTTTGAAGTTCATGTGTTGCTATCGCCGATTCAGGCACAGCCAAGCAATCGTTCTTATCACCTATCGGCAACTCAACATGGACAAACAAGCCCGGTCGCAGCCTGCCTTCGTTCTTGATGGTGGCAACAATGGGAATTGCATTGGTCAAATGATCCACTTCCCGTCCAACGAAATAGACCCTGGCATCAAGATATTCTGTATCAAGTGCTGGAGAGGTTACTTTAAGCACATCGCCAGGCTTAAGCGACAACGCGCGCCACTGCGATTCACGCAACTGAGCTTTAATCCAAAAGTTGCTTGTATCTGCCAGGATAAGTAATTCATCGCTTGGACTCACACGCTCGGTTTCGGCCAACAGTTTTTGTTCAATACTTCCATCCATCGGCGCACGGACTTCTACCATCGATAGGTTATCGCCAGGTGAGTCTTGTCGCGGCGGTAAATCCAGGGCTGACTGATAGCCCATCAGCGTTGCGGTCTGCTGCCGAGTCAATTCGAGTTGCCGCTGAGCCGTTTCAACCGCCGTTAACGCTTTGGCAACTTCTTGGTTGCTGTCGAAGAGGATTTGTTCGACATTGCTCCGCAGGGTGGCCTCAGCGGTTTCAAGTTGCGTACCTCGCTCTGCCAGGGTTCGACCTGGAATCGCGCCCGAACTCGATACATTGGAAATGCGAAGGATCTGATTTTTGGCTAATAGCATTTGCGAATAGGCCGTTAACAGCGACTCTCTTGATGCACCGATCTTTTCAGTCGCTTTGGATTCACGAATTTTCTCAGGTGCATCACCTCGCTCGATCGCCGCTGTAAGAGTTTCAATGCCTCTGCGACGCTCGCGTTGGAAAGTCAGGGTGCGATTCAGCAATTCTAACTCTGCGAGTTGCTGTTTTTCGGCGGCTCTTGACTGGCCAATTTCAGGACTGCTAAGCACCGCCAGTAGATCTCCTTTCTTTACTTGGTCGCCTGGCTTTACCAAGAACTTGGTGATCGTGCCCGCAGTAGCACTCCTCAGTTGCACGTGCTTGGATTCGTCATAACTGACTCGCCCTGGCACGATCGCCGTGGCTTGCAGGACCCGTTGCTCTGCTTTTCCGAGTTTGATTCCTGCCCGCTCTCGTTTAGTGTCGCTCAGCCGCACTTCGGTTCGAACTTCAGAAGCTTGAGCTGCTTCAGGCTCTTCGGCTGCTTCGGACTCCATGAGAAAATACCAAGCGCCCCAGATACCGCCAATCATACAAATCGAAAGTAACGGCACTATCGACTTCTGCAACCAAACTCTAACAACGGTCATGATTGTCATTTCAAGGAAAAACTAGGCTAACGAATGTTACTGAAATGCTTTCCAGCGATGAAAGCAAAGGGGCGGCGAAAACCGATGAACGATGTTTCGCCGCACGCGTATCATGTAGATCGCGTGAACAAAACTTATGTGCTTCGACTCAGCACAAGCAGACGCACAACACAGCTAAAGCCGGTGTGCTATAGAGCCGAGTCTGCAGAAAACTAGCACTCGACGTCGTAGAAAAACGAAGGTCCTCAGCAACATGCGGCAAATCAAATGAACTAGCTTGCGATCGAGCAACATTCAATTCCAAAGCCGCAAGGTCCTGCTGTTCCAACTTTAAAATCGTGTCCACCGCGATGATATCATGCTGGTGGCTAGTCCCGTGCGAATTCGCCAAAAAAGAATAGGGAGATTCGTCTATCAACATAAAGTGAACGTGCAGGCCTGTCTTTTCATCTCCCAAGCAATCGGCGTGATAAGCGATCGCATGTTCCGCGAGCTGACAGTTACTAGCCAGCGAATTCAAATCCAGCGCGTGCTCATGAACAACCGGGACTGGTCCGCGCCAAGCAGTCAAACAGAGCAACCAACACAAGCCAACGTGCAAGACCGAAGTTCGCCGTTTCCTGAATTTGTGGTTGGTTTGATGGTGCGAAGACATTATGTACCAATGGAACGGAGTTTCACTTACTCATTCTGAATACAAGTGGTGAAATTGTCAAATCGAGAGGTTACGACACTCGCAAATAGGTGGCTTTTGGAAGCTTCAGAGCGAGAATCTTAGGGAATGCAAACGATGTCGCCACATTTCTAGAATCACGCTTTCCCGGTGCGCGAGCGTCCCCACCCGCTTGCAGCACATGTTGACTCTCATTGGCACTTCCCCTAAAGCAGTCGGCAAAAAGAAACTCTACGATACTCCCGAAAGCCCCACGCAGGAAGTTTTTGAGGAAGTTCTGCCGCAAAAGTACAATGAAGCCACAGAGCTACGCATCGATGTCCAAAAGGGGAAAAACGAAAAGAATTGGGAGCTCTCGTCCAAGTAGCCTAACCAAAGTAGCCAACACGTCGCAACTCCGTTATTGACTACTCGCTACTCGCTAGTCGTTTCAGCGCATCTTCATCTTCGATCTTGTAAACGTGAAACGAATACGCGATGCGGTCGACGGGCGTTAACTGCTGCAAGTACTGCAAACCCGAATGGTCAGGCAAGTTGTAAAGATGCTTGACACTGATCAAGTAATAAACTGGTCCGCCATTATTGGCTTTCGCTCCATCCACCCCCTCCACCAGCAACGCTCCATCCGTGATGATCGCAGCCGACTTCGGCGTTGAAATCGCGGCGAGCGTTTCTTTGGACAGTGTCTTTGCCTTCAACTTGACCGGCGAGCGTTTCTCCATTTCGAACAGTTCGCCGTTCATCCCAAAGTAATCCAGTTCGAACGCCAGCGGTCGGCATTCGGGGTGATCCTTGATCCACTTGTCCACGAACAGCAAATCCTGCCCCCAGTCGATGTTCGAAAACCCCAGCACCTTCCAACCATTGCTCGGCCCACCAGCCAGCGAATTGAAGAAGCTTAGGTAATGCGGTGCAACACTAAACGTAGCCCACAGCATGCCGACCGTCAGCGAACTGACCAACCCGATCCGCAGTTTAGAAATCCGTCCGTTATCAGGCAGTGCCAGGGCCGCGACCAGAACGAACATTAGCGGGTTAATCATCATCACATAGCGATGGTGATGATTGAAACCGCCTTGGTAGCTAACTGATGCGAAGCAAGTGATCGCCGGCACAGCGATACAGATCAGCATTGTCTTAACTTCCAGTGGCAGTGTCCCCTTCCGCCAGCGATGAATTACATAAACCAATCCCATCGCCGCCCCAATCAGTGTCGCCAGCGGCGTCTTTACCAAGGTCGTCACGATGTAGTAATACCACCAACTCCCGTATCGCCACTCGCCCAGCAGAAATGACCACTTCTTCTGTTCAACTTCGTATTTTAGATAGTCGATCCCAAGGACGTAGTTTTTCGGTAGCGGAATTGGTACTCGGCCCAAGACAGTGTTACGAAAGCGATTGTTATGCCCAAATCCATTGTGGATTGGCCCGCCCATCGCCTCGCTACAAAAATCGTAATTCCTCAGATCCGTCCCACTTCCTTCAAAAAGATAGCCTGCGTTAAGCACCAATAGAGCTGTCGTGATTGAAGCGATTAGATTGCCGCCATAGGGTAGAGTCTTTCCAGATGTGCAACCAGAAAAACGGAAAACAGTAAGCAAGCATATCGCGAAAGGAAAGGTAGCAATCCCAGTAATCCAAGTGTGCTTCGTAAGAAGTGCAACACCCAAAAACAACCCGGCAACCAGCGCGCAGGTTAGTGTTGGCATAAGACTAAAACGCCAGAACATAAAAGAAGCGCAGACTCCAAACGTCATCGCGCTTATGTCAGGCACGATTGTTTGCGAATGAGCAAGAATATCGGGCGAGAAGGTCCAAAAAATACAAAATACGCACCCACTTCCGCAACCCAGAGTCCTTGCAGTCCACACCGATGCAACTGTAAGTCCAATAATTGAAAAGACGCAACAAAAAAGCCGTGGCATTACATAGTCTGCATGTAACGCAAGCTTCGACTCTTTTAGCTTTTGAATTCCTATATCAAACTCCGGGCGTTGACCGACAGTGATTGAATACTTTGCCCAATCAAACTCCGCACCTGTCACATACGCGGGGATGGCGGCGACCATACGCACAAGCGGCGGATTAACACGATAGAGGTCAAAACGCTCAAAACGCCAATGAGAAACACCTGCAGGGAGGTGCGCGACTTCGTCGACTGACGGAAAGTGGCGTAACACGCCGTGAGCACTAATTGTGAATAGGATTATGGCGCAGGATGCAGTTAAACTTCTGCAATACAAGCTAACGCCATGCATTTGAATCTACTTCGATCTCTTCGATATGCTTTGCAAAGACCGGTACAGCGAATTCTTCTCTATCTCCATCTGCATAGGCTATTTTGATTCGCATCAAAGTCGACAGCGTGCCTCTCACTCCCGCGGTAAAGTCGCCCGCCAACTTAAACGTTAGTTGCTTGTGCTCGTTTGCACTTGCTTCAAGACTTACCCAATCGTCATCAAACGCAACGTCGACTGATGCGACGTCGACAGTCGATGCGACTGCATTTCGCGGGATAACAGCAGTTTTCGCAACACGACACGCAGAAGATTCGGAAAAACCTAGATAAATGGCTGGTGGGACTTGCCATCGCGATATGACATTCCCAGCGAGGACAATTGATGCTGACTCCCAATCACCATTTTTTCCAACTAAATCCAAATCAATCAAAAACTTCCCTAGCATCTCCGGAGCATTACCAACAATTTGAATATTTTTCAGCGAAGAAGTTTGGACTACGTCAAGCGTGCAGTTGCGGCGTGTGACACCCGCTATCGATATTTCACCACGATGCCCGATGGGAATCGGTAGGACGATGTCGACTTTCGCACCTGGCCAGAAACTCCCAACTTGTAGTTCAATGCCCTGTTCAATTCGCTTAGGGCGAAACCAACCTTCGATTTGAACCGATAAAATTGGGAAACTCGGAAAGTCAGTGCGCATTGCGACAGTGAATTTCTGCTTACCAAACTGTTTTCCAGGAGACAAGGAAAGCACTAACGTGCTTTTCTGCATCGGCTCCAGCTCGTTTCGACTAAGCTCTACTTTAGTACAGCGACAGGAAGGGAACACTTGGAGAATGTGGACGACTTGCGATGACGTGTTTACTATCTCAAATTCGACGACAATTTCTTTCGAGTCAACAACTTCCCCAATGTCAATGTTCTGTGGCGTAACATACACTCCCGCAGGATATTTTTCTGGTCTACTGTCACATGCGGAAAGCGCGAAAAAACAAATAAAGAGAACCGAGCGACCACCTCGACTCCCAAACAGCAATGTTAATCCTTGTTTTGATATCAAGGTTTTGATCTCCTTTTGTATCGAACGATCGTGAAGCCGAGTGCTGAAAGAATTAAAACAATTGAAACAGCTAGCAGCAGCTTGCCGACATTGGACGGCTTGGGCGCACTATGATCATCACGCAATCCAAAAACCCTTCCTTTTTCAATTCCTTCGCTGTAAATCGTGTAGTCCAATCCGAAATCCCGAAATGATTCCGCGTTAAATTTGATCGGTAGTGCATGTGCGTTGCAAGTTTCAAGATTTAACTCGGTCTTGGACGTGTATCCTCGGCCGCCTATGCTGGCTGTTTGCAGTATTTCTTTCGGTACGAAACCAACTCCTTGTAGCGAAGCAACGCTGACAGATACTGAAGTGAGTACTGCGCTTTCCCCCTCACCTGCTCTAACGGATGCGTAACGGCATGCAAAATCTGCGTTTGGATCCAAGAAGTACTCTGCTACTGTTCCTTCAGAATCTACACGGATACAAACTGCAGAAGGCACTTGCGGAACAGCAGTTTCCGTGATAATCACGTCAGGTCTCTGGAGAAGATCAACAATTGGAATATTCCCTACGCACCACAAGTGGTTAAGCGATGAAAGAAACTGGACGTCAACTAGCAGTCTTACTTGTGGAGCATGTGGGGAATCGAAAACCGTAAGTTGCCCCGATGGACTTTCAAAACTATTGGGGAGAAGCTGATAGGCATGCTCTGCATCAATCGCAACTAATTGCTTGAGTAAGACTGCAGATGAATCGGGTCTTGGGCTGGCGGCCTTAAACTCACATCTTATCCTACTACCACATTTAATGAAAACTCCATCAATGTACGTTGCAAGTTTCGTCGGCGTCCCAGTTTCAGACACTGATTCATCGCGTGAAATGATGATGTGTCCCGAAATATCTTTAACGGTCTTTTCCAATCGCTGATGCCCGGCGATTACCTTGACAATCAACTGATCATTTGCTTCAGTGTAAATCGTCCCCAAGACAAAGACGAGAATCGCCCCAACCAACGTGAGCAAACCTCGTCCCATCACTTGCAGATCAAACGCGAAAACCAGTTGCCATTTTATTCCGGAGGGAAGTAAGTGGGTCATTGCTCTGGCGCCCCTACGGGCGGCGTTCCGCCCTGAGGACTGCCGTTCGTGCACTGTGCGCCCTTAGAGGTAAACCGCAAAGTCTGGGAGCATGGCGTCACCGTTGAGGTGCAAACTACTGTTACCGGCACAGTTGGCAGAATGCTTTTGGTGCATGTCTCATTTCCGTAACAGATCCACCATTCATTGCCCATTTCCATATAGCCAGTCGCTAAATCTTGCCCAGCAGAACTATCTCTAGGAACTGGGTATGGCAAAGTATGAAAGTCGCATGGCCAACCGATGTCGACACCCCCCCTCCCTACGATAAACGTACCCGGGCAACCTAGTGCAGGCGCAGCACCAATTCCACCACAGCCCGCGCCTATTGGGCTACAGCTAGCCGGCGGATGTTCATTCGGTGACAAATAGCATGCTCCTCCGAATGCCGATGCGGCACCCACTAAGCCTAGGCCAAATATAAATGCGTACGTTTTGAAAGCTTTTGACATTGTTCTATTTCCCTTTTGGCTGTTTTCAACAGCGTTCGTAACGATCTGCACTTTTAAAAAAACACTGCTCGCAATTACAATCTATGCCATGCTTTGTTTGAATTATATTTATGACCTCCTTCTAGAGCATTTAAAGGGCGGCGAACGCTACGTAACGCACGCTCATGAAAATAGCAGAAAAAGAAAGATAGATATTTTTCGCATGCAGCGAAATTTAAATTGAACCATCCACATCAAATGGCGACAGCCATCGCGGACGCTTCGAAGGTGTGGGCTACGGTCTCGACCATCGGGCAAGAGCGCAATGGGCAATTCTGAAAGCCGCTTTTGACCAGCCGCTGCTTTAGTGACTAACTCAGTTGCGAACTCCATTCCAGACGAATTCAAATTGAGTGGTTCTATTGCGACTCTATCAAATGCCCGCAGACCACAGTGGAAATCACCGCAATTCGGTCGAAACAATATACGCCCAATTCCGCTGAGAACCGGATTCCCTATATACCGATGATGCCAAGGCATGGCGCCGGGTTTTATCTCTCCGGCGAAACGGTTGCCCATGACTAGGTCGTAGCCTTCCCGCAACTTGGCGACGAAGCGGGGGATCTCACCGAAGTCGTAGCTGCCGTCGGCGTCCGCCATGAAGATGTATTCGCCACGAGCCGCTGCGAAGCCGCCTTGTAAAGCGCTACCATATCCACGACGCGCGACGTGTACGACTTTTGCGCCTTCGGCCTGTGCTAACTCGACGGAACCGTCGGTGCTGCCGTTGTCTGCCACGATAATTTCACCACGAAGTTTGCCAGCGTCGAGCGCTGCGCGGGCTTGACGTATGCAACCGGATAATGTGCGGACCTCGTTGAGGCACGGCATCACGACGGACACTTCGTAAAGGTTGATCGTTGGGTCGGTCTGCGTGGCGGTGGCGTGGGATGGGGTGTTCAGGGTGAGGCCCGCGGCTAGTAGCGCCGTCGGCTCACTCGATGGTTGCAGTATGACCGTCATGGCGGCTCCCCAAGTTTCGAAATACGGTTTGATCAATCGTGTAACTGACGGTGTGCACCGAACCATCACACAACACAAAATTCCCAGCATTGTGCGCTGATCCAAAACTGCCAATCGATAACTCAGCTCGATCGCGCATGTAGGGCCACGCAGGATGAGTGCTGCGATGGTTGTCATTATTGAAACCCGAGAACATCGACTCGTTGTCACCCCAGTCCGAGCCGCTCTGATACGCGCCGCGACTGAGGTATTTTTCGCCAATCATAAAGGTACTGGACAAACCGTCGCTGATCTCCGCCAACCGCACACCGACTCGCAAGTAACTGATCCCGCTCCAGTCGCGAGGCGGTTGCGGCCACTTGCGATTGAGAGAAAACAGTCGAGCCTCCGCCAAGTCGGCTGGACCCGCAAAGTTGACTGGCCATGAGATCAATTGCGATGCGTCCGGCGCACCATCTCCTACATTCGCCGCGTAGTCAGACCGCGACATCAACGTCACACTGCCAGTAATCCCTACCGGCGAACCGCAACTGGCGCAATCAACTGCGAACGGTTCCGCACCACGTCGCGATGGGCAGTTGTAGATGGGTACGCTCGCAACCAATCGCTTCCGCAAATCCGCATCGCGCTGCGCGACAGGCGATTGATAAGCCCCCAGTTGATGCAGCGCAGTTTGTTCCACGAACGGCAGCAGGCTGTACGGCCAAGCGCCCGGTTGCCCGACTTCGCCACCGATGTCCGCAAAGCCCGGCCACTGGTACCCCCAACCGCCACTCGGCAGCCGCTTGCGAGCGTCTTCGTGCAAGTGCATTGCATGGCCCAGTTGTTTCAAGTTGTTGTGGCAAGTCATCACACGAGCCGCTTCACGTGCCGCCATCACCGCTGGCACCAGCAAGCCAACCAAAATCGAGATGATCGCAATCACGACCAGCAATTCAATCAGCGTGAATCCGCACTGCGACAGTAGTGGGCGAGTGTGATGAAGCAAGTGCTTTCGGAGCGTCATTCGTCGGCTCCTTGGGTAAGTCCTGCAGCAACAACTTGCGTATGAAGAAACTGGATCGTCGCAGTCGCCCGACGACCAGCGCCCAGTTCCAATGACACTTCTACGGCAAGGTTCATGGGGGCGGCTTGAGATCCCGCCATCCCCGGTTCAGGTTCAAAGTCGACACGCAAAGCTCGGGCTGATTGCGCCCGAGTCTCTTGATACTCGATGATCGACGGCCGAGTGCATTCGCAAGAAGAGTTTACGGCAAGCACTTCGTCAGCACTCGAGATTCCCAGTCGACTCAGCGGCACGCACAGATAGTTCGCCTGATCGGCGAACATAATCCCTGCGTCAATCGAGGGCGACGAAGTCGTCCCGCCGTTGGCAACTGTCGCGGCTCGCGCTGCAACTCCTTCAGGACCAACAACCGCCCCGCACCCTGTTATCTGCGAAACCATCAGTCCCACAACAACTCCGCAACCGATGGAAATCATCGCTGCTTGAGAGCTTGAGAGCTTGAGAGCTTGCATGGCTGGACCTTCAGGGACAGAAAACCGCTGCTTGACTGCGGTGAGTTTAACGGATTAAAAAACCTTTGCAAGGAAATTCTTACCACTTTAGGAAACTATATTCCCACGCAAAGGAAGGGTGCATAATTGCAGCGCAACGCCCGAGTTGTAGGGACCGCCCAAGTCTCTGGCCATTTATCATGGGTGTGCGGTTAGTGAATTTGCGGCTATGGCTTGTTTACCAACCTATGGCTTTACTGCGTTGCGCGCAGTGTGGCGATTTCGGCATTGGAGCTGCTTAAAGTGGCTAGCGGCAATTGGTTCGTCGAGAACAATCAATGGCCGATTGACGCCTATTTTGGCTATTTACGCAGTTCGTGCGACGATGAACGTTTCCGAGGCTGGCGCTACGCTATGCCCTTGGCTACAATGCAACTCCTCATCTTTGCTGCACCTTATCGCCGGCCTGTCTTTGACAGCCCGCAACTCGAAACCAAGCTTTGTTGAAGGCATTCCCAGCATTGGCACTGAGCACCCATGACATTGTACGGGTCTTCCCCACTCAACCAACTAGGATGGACCTTTTCCTTGCAGAAGCAACCCGTTATCGGCCATCCCCAGCTAGTTTCCCAGGCCACATACCCCCCCCGTTCGTTACAAGCGAACTCGCTTGAGCAAGACTTTTTGCTAAACAGTAACTGCAGATACCTATAGTCTCGCTTTGGCGTACTGCTCGCTTACTCTGCGAATGTGCTTTCCGCTTGCTTCACTTCGTTCCGTCCATCCAATGAAAGGGTAATCGTCATGCGCGCCTTACGTCGCAATTCCTTGTTCATTGGAGTATTGGCTTGCTGTTCACTCTATTTCTTCCACACCGCTCACCAAGTCGCGGACGCAAATCTCGTCGAGCGTTCAGTAAATCTAGACGCATCGCAAATCTGCCCAACTCGATGCGGATCGTTTTCTGGCAACGCATTGCTAGATACTCAACGCATTGGCGTAGTCCCGCATGCTCTAGGTCAGGCCGATTCAATTGAAGACGCAGTTAGCCAAGTCTATCTATGGTCTTGGCCGATGGTTTACCTTCACAACATGAGGAAGCCGTTACGATTAATTGACCGACCTGGGATCAGCGGTGGAGCTCCAGTGGCACCCATCAATCAACTGGCCATGCTCACGGACTACGTATCGCCGCAAATTCGCAGTATTCCATGCCCCAATCGCGATGTCATCTATGGGTTTGGAATGTTGGACCTGACGAATGAACCTGTAGTGCTGCAAGTACCCGACTTTGGCGCCCGATTTTGGATTTACCAAGTCGGTGACCAACGAACCGAATCCTTCGCATCACTTGGCTCGATGTACCACACGTCACCAGGTTTTTATTTGATCGCTGGACCAAACTGGAAAGGGATCGCACCTGAAGGAGTAAAAGCAACCTTTCAATCTCCAACAAACCTAGCCTATGTGCTGCCGAGGGTCTTTCGTAACGAGTCGGATGAGGATGAACGGGATTTAGCTCAATCGCTAAATACCATTTCGTCCTACCCGCTTAGCCGGTTTAATGGCCGCACTAAGGAGCACAACTGGAAGAAGATGAAGTGGTATCCATCAGTCGGCACAAGTTCGCGACAGCAATGCAAATGGGTGCGTCCAAACTGTTTCCTGGGCGACCTACGCGAAGTGTTAGCAGATTGCACGCCGTTGGACTGTGAGCGAGAAATTTATGCCAAAGCCATTGCGATTCTTTCTAAATCAGACAAGGACAACGAGTTTGCACAGTCGGTAATATCCCAAGCACGGCGCACCGAAGCGGAAGTTGTCACTCATCTATTCGGTTTCAGCGAGGTCGGCCGCAAACTGCCATTCCACTGGACAACAGTAGACAACGGAGCCGCCTTCGGCAGTGACTTCATGACACGCACCGCAGTTGCGAAGTCAAACATTTTCATCAATCGCGCCGTCGAGGCAAAGTACTTTTATCTGGAACATGACGATCACGGCAATCAACTCGACACCGATCAATCCTATCAACTTAACTTCGCCGCGGACCAAATTCCCGCAACGGATGGTTTCTGGTCTTTAACGTTGTACGACGAAGAACACTCGCTGCACGAGAATCGCTGGAATAAGTATGCAATCGGGACAAAGTCGCCTGACCTGAAACGCAACCCCGACGGTTCACTCACCGTCGTTATCCAGTCGCAGCCTCCAACTGAGGAGATGGAAAGCAATTGGCTACCAAGCCCTTCGCAAGGGAAGTTTGTTTTGTACCTGCGCGTGTATGCTCCGCACAGGAGTGTATTAGACGGCACTTGGACACCGCCTGCCGTAACCAGCGATGCGAGTTTCGCACGCCTGGCGGTTCTACCGTGAGAGAATACGCGCACATAGATCCTTGATCCATTGACGCTTGTTTTGTCCTTTCAGGACGTTGCATCGATTTTGTGTGCTTTCCCAGGGCGGCGCTAAACGCTCTACCCTGGGCTAACATGTTTTTGCCCTACAGGCTAGAAGATGCGGTTCAGTGAAGTATCGAAAGATACGGTATTGCATTCCATCTTTTACCACACATCTTTTTGCCGGCCGAAATCAGCTAGCTCATCAATCGCAAGTGCTCCGGTGATAAAAGTCAATCTCATACTTTGACTTAGCTAAGTGCGGCCTAAAATGATAATCGAAGCGGCGAGGATCATATTCTTCAGATTTGGGAAGGTTCATGTACTTTTCCCTGGAGTTGCCTGCCACATGGTGCCACCCATTCAGCATAGTGCCACACACATTGCAATTACCCACCTTACAATCAGTCTAAGTAAAGGGGGGCACCATCCGTGCTTGGGAGCGTCATGACCACATAGGTACCTGTCCAATTCTTTTGAACTCGCAGTAAATTTCCTGACGAACGGAATTATTCCTTAAAATCTTCCGGGAATTTTCTTGACAAAGCGATATTCAAGAAATCTATTAACATAACTGCTGCAAATCTCGTCGTTTCATAAGCTGTCTGTGCTTGATTGCAGTGTCTTTTAAAGAACTATGCTAATTGTTACATTAGGTTAAGAAAACAGCTTTATATGCTCTGGCAGAAAAATCATGCTCGTCATCTTTAGTTGTCCCAAAACATTCGCTTCTGTAATTGTCCTGGCCACAATTGCGATTACAAACTCCGCACATGGTACAGTTGGAGTGGAGTTCTGGGATAAGTACAACTATGTCATAAGTCCAGGGGAAACAGAACCCCGGCTTGTGAGTGTTTATCGTCCTAATGACATACTTGGAACCTATTTTGAGGGTCACATGTATAACTATGGATGGACCGACACCTATCACATGACAGCAGAGGTGTATTTTTCCGTTGGCGGCGAGATAGTAAACCGAAAGATCATCGAGTGGCCGGTTGCACCCCAAGACGACTACTTTTTTGAAAGAGAATTGTGCGAAATCCACGCAACTGAGCTTCCTAGCAACTCGCGAGTGGACGTTTTTATGTTGGGCGGGTTCTGGTATGCAAACCCAGATGATTGGCAGGGATGCACTGCACAACTTAGTGATTCTTTCACTGCAGATCTGATTGCTAAGTCGATGATTCGCAATCTCAATAATCCACTAGAGATCGGACTTGTTGCAGTATCATCGTTTTTACACCGGTATCGTTTGAGGAGTCGAACAAGACTGACTTAATCGCGCATTGTAGTATCCAATGTGCGGTCTCTTCAGCAGATCCATTATGGTACGAGTTGCCATAAGTGCCGGCTCTTATCGTGAGGCGTAATTGTGCGAACGTTATTTTTTTTCGGTGTCTATGCGTGTTCCTTGCTGCATACACTGGCTGCTCAGGAAACTCCCAGGGGTGTTCCCAACCGGAATTTCTTAGTTGATATCGATCCTCCCACAGGCATAAGGTCGTCACGGCTGACTGGAAGGTATTCCCTTGGCCCTGACCCTCAGAACGCCAGTCAAATGTTTCCGCTGTTGACTCAGCAATCGATTCAAGACGAGTTGCAACTAAACGACGTGCAAATCAAAGCAATCCAATCGATCGAGCAAGATCACCAAGCCCGACTGTATGAGGTGGCACCTAAAACCACTTCAGAGGCGGTGCAGCGGGAAAAAAGGGCGATGGAGATGAAATTGATCGAGAAAGTGCGTGAGGAGCGTGCGCAAGCGTTGGAGGAAATTTTGTTACCTGAGCAATTAGTTCGATTGCGGCAAATTTGCTACCGATATGACGTTGCAACACGCGGCATAGTTACTGCACTTACCGATGGGCGACTTAGAGAAGCTGCCGGCGTGCACGATAACCAAGTAGCACACCTCCAGCAAAAAGGGCAGGAGATTGAAGAAAAGGCTAGAAGAGACATTTTAGCGATCATGAAGCGCGTCGAAGAAGAGATGTTTGCAGAGCTTTCCGCGGATCAGAGAAAACTGGCGAAAGCAGCCTTGGGTGAGTATTTCGTCCCAGAAGATGTCGACAGACTGAAAGTCACGCTAAAGAACTCTCAGCGGCATAAACCTATTCAAGCGAATTCCCCTGCACCCGAGAAGACACGGTGAGCCGAAGTATCGGAAGTGGCGCCCGCTTGGACGGACGGAGAAGTCTCCAGTAGATGAGCGTCGTCGATGGTGACCAGAGTCCGAGTAAATGAATGGCACCATTCATCCTCAACCCTCCCGGCGGCCGATTATTACTTGGTGATTTCAAGCGAAACAGCAACTAAGAAAATGTTGTATTCTTAGGGAAAGAAGAACCAGAGAATCGTCAAAACAGAACAACCAAGACAAGCTAATCCTGGCGCAAATCCAGCACTGCGAACTTCAGTCGCGTCGGAATCAGGCTTAGAAAACATCCGATTGACGAACGATAGATATACAACGGCTCCGATCGCGGCGTTGATCGCCATGATGAAAGCGACGACTTGAAAATCAAACCGATGTGCTCCAATGGCTGACGCGAACACTTGCAGCTTGGCCCAAAAACCTGCCGTCGGTGGCAAACCGATTTGACTCAGCAATGCGATCGTCGCAGCAACTGCCAAGAACGGACTGCGCTCGTAAAGTCCGTTGAACAACTTCAAACTGTCTGTTTGTGTAGCAGCCTGCGGCTGTTCGATCGCAGTCAAGACAGCGAATACAGCCAGCGTCATCACCGCATACGCGGCCAAGTAATCTGTCAAAATCGCTGCGCCCTGGCCAAGCACCACAACACACGCGAGCCCAGCTAACAAATAACCACTGTGAGCCACACCAGAATAGGCCAACACGCGGCGAATCGATGTTTGACGTAATGCCGCGCAGTTTCCTAATGTCATCGTCAACACCGCAGCGACCAAAAGCAACGGAACGATAGATAACGCAGCTTGAAAATCAGGCGTCGATCCAACTAGCAATTTGTAAATGCCGACCACACCAGCCACTTTTGGCAAGAACGATAAACCGCCAACCACTGCTAGGCTCGCACCCGCAAAAACGTCGGGAGCATAGAAGTGAAACGGTACCGCCGTCAACCGAAAGAACAACCCGCAGATCGCGATCGCTAATCCGATGCGAGTTAAGCCCAAGTTGGTGTCGTTCGAGATAATCGCATCCAGCGATGTACTACCGGCCGCACCATAAAGGTACGAACAACCGAATAAAAAAATCGCCGATGCGAAGGCGCTCAACGTAAAGTATTTTAACGTCGACTCACGACCCGCGTTCTTGGAACCGACGATACCCAGCAACACAGTCGTTGGAATACTGATCAGTTCCAGACCAAGAAACAACGATGTCAGATCCGAAGCAGCCGCGGTGTACATCAAGCCTGAAAGCATGAACAACACACAACTGTAATACTCAGAGACATGCCGCGTGGGAACATAATCCCAGCCGATTAAGATCACCAGACCACCACCCAGCAGTGTCAACCAACTGGCCGAGATAAACAGTCGATCGCATTCAAACAATCCCATCGCAGGTGCTTCAGCCGGCGTCATTGAATAAACAAAACAAGCGGCCAAGATCATACCGATGATCGATATACCGCCCAGCACATTTCGGTTGGTTGCCAATTGCCCGAATAACCCGACAGTTAACACCACCACACCTGCTAACAACAAAACGTTGGCGGGCATGACGACTTCAAGTTGTTTTACGATCTCTGACGGAGTCATTCTTCTACTTCCGATCCAAGCGATGCTGTTTGCACGAGCGGCTGCGATTTTAATATTCGTTGAGCGGACTCAGTGCCCGCTGGTTTATCGTAAACATGAGCAATGCCTTCAACGTCCGATTTGAACAGTCCAATCGCTATGTTTGGCATCACGCCGATGAATAAACATAGAAGTGCCAGCGAACCAAAGACCGCTTTGTGCTCGATGGGCAAATCGGTCGTAACAATCGCAGTGTGACTCGATCCTCGACTCTTGCCGCGGCCTTTGTCTAGGGTACCGAACAGAACATACTGCAACATCCGGAACGAATACCAGGCACCAAGTACAACGCCAAGCACAGCGAATCCTGTAACCGCCGGTCGCTCAGTCATCATACCAGACAACGTTAGCAATTCACCGACAAAATTATTCAAGCCAGGCATACCCGCCGCTGCCGTAATAAAGAACACCGTAAAAAAACCAAGTCGTGGGAACTGGGTCGACATTCCACCCGCATCCTCGTCGAGTCTTAAACTTGGCCGGCGAACCAACATACAAGCCAGCAACAAGAACATCGCCACGGTCGTAATGCCGTGATTGAACATCTGCAACGTCGCTCCGCCAATCCCTTCGCTGCTCAGCGAGAACAATCCAATCGTGATAAAGCCGACGTGCGAAAGACTGCTGTACGCAAACATCAAGCTTAGGTCTTTCTGAGCCAACGCCACTAGCGCTCCACCGACAATCGCAATCGCACCTAGCCAACCGAATAAACCCGGTCCAAGTTCCGCACACGTTTCAGGAGTGAACGGCAACACCAATCGCACAAATCCAAATAAACCCATTTTTAAAACAATCGCGGCCAGGAAAGCCGTGGTCGTCGGATGCGAAGCGGCATAAGTTGTCGGCAACCAAGTATGGAGCGGAATGATCGCGGTCTTGATCCCAAGCCCGAGCACCAACAACGCAAACACCCAAACTTGCAAGTTAGTTTGCTGAGTCGTCATTACCATCGTTGCGGCTTGCTCGGCCAGCGTAGGCATGTGAACCGACCAACCACCATTGCCGCGATAAAGTTCGCAGATGCCGAATAGGCCGATCACCATCGGGATACTGCCCAATAGCGTGTACAACACAAAGCGTTTTGCTGCCGCAAAGCCGTCGGCATTTCCCCAGCCCGCAATCATCGCGAACAACGGAATCAACGTGATCTCAAAACCGATATAGAACAGCAACAAATCCATCGACGAAAATACCAATAACAAACCGCCGGTAGCAATCAAAATCCACGAGGCGTAGTCACCGCGGTGGCTGCTGACCGTACTTTGCGAGATGACTAGCACAACGGTAGCAACAATCAGTGTCAGCAGAACCATCGCTGCGCCGATGCCATCTAAACCAAGGCTAAGCTGCCAACCTTCAGGGTTCGTTGCCATCGCTGCAGCTAACTTGAAACGCATCCAATCGGGGCTGTATTCGATGTGCGGTGCAATGCTCGCTTCGCCGATAGGAGCAGCTTGCGAAACTTGATAGGTAACTACTACGCCCAGTACTAAACTGATCGCGACGATCAACATCGCAAGTAGCTCGCGGGCGCGATCCGCCATGCCACTAGACCGTAGAGCCAGCAGAACGCTGCCGCCAACTAACGGAATTCCAATTAAAGCCAAGATCAACATCGATTCTGATCCTATCCACCGAACGAGAGCAGCAATAGATACGCCACCAAGCCAACCGCCATCAACAGCGAGTAGCCACCCAACTGCCCACGTTGCATGAAACTAAATGCCCAACCGGCCTTCTTGGGCAACTCAACAATGCTTCGCCACAGGCCATCAATGCCCTGCAGATCCAATTCACTTAACCGAGCTGATATGAATTCAAGCGGTCGAACAAACACGCCCGCCATCATTTCATCCATGTAAAAGCGACTTTTGCCAGCCGAAGAGAAACTCTTGCCAACTTCACCCGCTGAACGGAAAGTCCAAGCTTGCTTAGCCGACAAGCATCCGATCGCAACACCTGCAAGCGCCACTACAGCACTAGCGATCAAGACCCAAGTGTGATGCTCAGCGTGCTCAGCCGCATGCAAGTGCGGAATCTCATGCAAGTATTTCCCAAGAATTCCCGTTGGCCCGATAGCGAGTCCCAACAAAACGCTTCCAATCGCCAAAACGGCCAGTGGTAAAAGCATCTGTGTAGTCGCTTCGTGCGGATGATCACCGGCTTCCTTAGGGAACACCTGCTTGCCTTGGAATGTATGCCAGTAAGCTCGGCTGGTGTAGATCGCCGTCAGTCCGGCAGTGATCAAACCCACGACAAAGAAAACTTGAAATGAAAACGCATGAGGTGAACCACCGCCCTGAGCGCTAACCAGCAGTCCAAGGATTCCATCTTTGCTCCAGAAGCCTGACAGCAGTGGAATACCTGCAAGAGCTGCTCCACCGATCAGAAACAGAATATGCGTCTTCGGAAGCACTCCTTTTAGTCCACTGAACTTTCGCATGTCGATCACATCGCCCATCGCGTGCATCACGTTTCCAGCTGACAAGAACAGCAGTGCTTTGAAGAACGCATGCGTCGCGACGTGAAACAGAGCAGCCATCACGGCCAGCGGCATCAAATCTTTTACCGCCCCACAACTGATCGCCATGAACATATAACCAAGCTGGCTGACGGTCGAGTAAGCAAGCACTCGCTTCAAATCATTTTGGAACAATGCAACCGACGCAGCTAACAGCGCAGTGATCGCACCCAGCCAACCGGCAAACACCAATACTCCCGGAGCTTCGACCAAAAGTGGCGACATACGGCACAGCAAATAAACTCCGGCGGTCACCATCGTCGCCGCATGGATCAATGCGCTAACAGGCGTCGGACCTTCCATTGCATCCGGCAACCAGATGTGCAGCGGAAACTGAGCCGATTTACCCACAGCTCCCAGCAGCAACATGGCCGCAACCATAAACAGCAAATCCGGATGTGAGTTAGCAAGCGCGGGCAACGCATCGAAAATGACTTTGTAATCCAGCCGCGAAATAATGCCCGACTCGGCAGTTGTCACTTGTCCGATGCCCAGCCACAGCAACAGAATTCCGAACAAGAATCCAGTGTCAGCCAACCGATTAATCGTAAAAGCTTTCAGCGCAGCTTTAGCGGCTGATGGACGTTCGTACCAAAAACCAATCATCAGATAGCTGCACAGACCGACCCCTTCCCAGAACATATAAAGTACTAGCAAGTTGTCCGCGAGCACCAGCATCGTCATGCAGAACACGAACGCACTGAAGATCGCAAAGAATCGAGCGTAGGCTTTGTCACCGTGCATGTAACCGGCGGAGTAATAAGACACCAATGTGCCCACCACCGTTACAACGCAAATTTGCACCAGACTGGTC
>JANODD010000316.1:0-5214 GCA_031412515.1 Planctomycetia bacterium
TGCAGCGAGGCGTTTTTTTTAGAATTGGAATCGAGTGTCCAACTCTAATCAGACAGCTTGCCAGTTGCTAGTTGCGATCAAAGAATCGCAACCACCCCGGCCACCCTGCGAAAATGGCCGATTCTTAGTTGCGATTGATACGCGGATCGAGTAGCTGGAACTGGTTTTCCAACATTCCAGAAAGAACAAAGTAATGCTTGAACCCTCCGTCCAATGAGGACTGAGAAGCAAGCACCAATACAACTGCATTATCAGTTCGAACAAGTCGATTCAGCTTTCTCCACGCTGCGTCTCCAACTGATTCGCACACATAGGATCGAACTGTGAGTTTTTCACTCTCGAATGCGCGACGCATCATTGCAATGGATGCCGATTCAAGGGAGTCGAGTTGACGAACGTCGTCGGTTCGCTCCGAAATACCAAATCGATTCAATGTGAATCTTGCAGTTTCTGCGCCGCAATATCCGTCTAACCACTGCAAGTCTTCTACTGCGTAAGCCCTACCATTCAATACAGCTACGGTTACAAGAAGCATCGAATAACGTGACAGCATTTTAGATTCTTGCCCTCCGTACCTTTCGTAGATAGTACACAATTACCACAGCTGCAAAAACGTTAACAAGAATTAGTCCGATTTTCGCTGTAGATAATCTAGGCTTGACGGGCGAAACGGATTTTGCCGCTACATAGCTGCGTATCAACTTTAGCTCTTCATCCGTATGCGGAGCAACGGTAAATTCCTTCGATCTTTCATGCGGAATCCGACCAGATGCCTTTCGAGTCGATGGTTCTGCAGTGCCTCCAACAATACATCCGGTCAATGTGTTGTAATCCCATAAACCTTGATACTCTGTTGGTAAAGGTTGGACATCCGTTATCGATACTACAGCGCGATAATCGCCACCCGTTGTGACAATCCTGTCACAAATCAGCCAATCGCCGAACTGCTTGATCGACTCTACGGAGCGTATTCCCAAATAACTATGCTTCATCTCATTATCTAAATAGTTGGGCGGACCTCCAACGACGGAAAGGACTTTGAGTACTTGAATCGTTGGCTTCGTAGCGACTAGGGCTTCCAACACGACTGGAACCCAATTAGGTTCACCGTCCAGGGTGTTGATCCGAAATCGTACGCGCATACATGGAAATCCAAGGAATTCTTCATTTCCAATTATCTCCAAACCTGTCGCCTTTCGAACTCTCGATCCCATCGTCCAGTACAACCTTGGATCGACACCCTCCACAGATAACAGGACGGTCTGAGTTACCGAATCAAATGGGGGTGGCGCCGATGGCGGACTAACATTCAAGTAAAGATCAGACCGCCTCAGTGATATGGGATCTCTTGAAACATATCTCCTGTTAAATTGGACGCTTATTCCGCTGTTTGTAAACGCGAAGCCGGTATCAGTAAGTAATTCGTCCTTGATATGAGGCTCACCTGGATTGGGCTTTAGAAATCTAATATCTTGAGGGGGAAGCTTCCCACCGACGCTTGCTCCGAATCGCATTACAAAATCGTGCTTTGACGATTCCTTATTAGGCTCCTTTACTGACACGGTCCCAGTTACCTGAATGTTTTGGTACTCAAGATATTGGGTTAATAGTCGCTCCTGCAGCTTGCGACCTTCTCGCTCGCCATCTTGGGCAGTTAAGCTCCCTACCGATAACATCAAGATTGCAATGATCATCGCCACTAACCTGTAGCCACGAGCATTTTCATGAATTTTACAAATCAACAAAAACATGATGACCGCCCGACGAAATAATAATAACGGACTTCGCGCGCACATCACTCCATCAGGCAGAAAATGGTAATGACGTGCGCACGTTAAATAGATTAACTCTTTCTCTTGCGTCGTTAGGCTACAAGCATTCGTCATAGACGCCACAGGCTGCGTTTCCTACGCTTTTATTTGCCCAAGATTTAACCCCGCCAACGGATCTGCAAATGATGATTATCCCAGTGGGACATTCCCAATCAATTGTGCCCGTACACTCATCGAATCCAAAATAGCTCCAAGTGGAATCACAGGAGCGATCTGTTTTTGACGTATTGCACTGCACGCCATTCTGCCCAATGGTACTGCATGCCCCGCCAATAGCGAGTGCATTCGTACAATTTGTTGCGTGTGGAATGCACTCCAGATTACTAAGCGCGCCAGCACCGCACAATACTGACTCTTCTTCTGGCTGTAGGGTACGAAAAGTGGAGAATTCCTCGCCGGAGAACTCAACCACGGCGAACCCGATCGCAATAACGAAAGCTAGAGACTTCATCAAACGCATCCTTAAAAAAAGTTACCGACTCGTTACAGACACCAACCTTCAAAAGCTACACAAATCAATACCCTTAGACCAATACGTAGTTACCCTGCATGTACTTGCAGGAATTTTTGTTCAGCCACTTAGACACGATTTTTTTCCACTTGAGTCAATTCAGCTAGGTTGCTGAACCAATGAAAGGCTCAATCGGTAACATGCAAGAACCTGATTCTCGCTAATACGCATTCCCCGCCGCTCAATCGCATCGTGATTTCAACGGCTAAGCTCGCTGGCACAAAGTTCGAGTTCGCTGATCTAGTTTCCTGAACAAAATCGATTCTCAGAGCACGCGAAATATTGTTTGTTGACTCGTGATAGTGAACGATTGAAGGTCGCAAGCATGCGCACGAACTTTGGACCGAAAGCACTTCATGCGAACTCGCAATCCCAAATCGACTAAGCGGAACACACAGATAACTGGCTTCGTCAGCGAATATGAGTCCAACATCGATTAGCTGCGTGGAATCCTTCTCCTGATCGATCGATGAGAAGTCCGAAAAAGTTTTGCCTGATGCATCCGCGATCGGCCCACAACCCGTCTGAAATGCAAGTAAAATGCTCGCAACGCTGACCCACAGAACTCGCATCATAGCGCCGAGCTTGTGAGCTTGTGAGCTTGTGAGCTTGTGAGCTTGTGAGCTTGTGAGCTTGTGAGCTTGTGAGCTTGTGCATTGCGCTTACATCCTGATGGAAATAAAGCTGTCAAGTCCCGCGAATTGCCTCAGCTTTCCCGCCAAACGTGTATCACTGGATTGGCTGGACGCTTGTTAATATATGGGTGGAAACTTGCTAGTCAAGCTTTTCCCTAGAATATTCTGAGAATCGTTAGCGGAGGGACCGCCCTTGTTGATTCCTAAAGGTGCGATCAAATACCAAGGCTTACTCTTCACGCCCTCTGGGAAAAATCATCAAAGCTGTTGCGCTCAAGTAATACAATCCCGTTTCCCACAACGATCCCGCATTCTTTGCAATTGCGCCAGATTCAAATTCCTTGATCCCAGACTGGAATAACGCAGCAAATCGAGTTCTGCGGCCGGTGTGACATTGTCAACTTCGTGTACCAAAAATGCCGATTACGCAGAAATTCGAGAATACTCTACGCAGCTTCGCGTCATTGTGTCACTGCGCTAGATCACAGAGGATGCAGTTGCCCTGCTATCTGCAATTGCCAAACTTTGAGGATGAAGCGAGCTTTTCGTGCCCTTTGTGTCTTTCGTGGTTTAACCGTTGATTATTTTATGAACCACGAAAGTCACGAAAAACACGAACAGATTAATGCGAGTCTTTTAGTGCTTTCCAGAACGTCACTGACTGCATTGCGTACTACGTCACCACTAGCGCCTTGCAGCTCAGTAGACACAGCGTTCCAATGCCCAGTACTTCACCTGGGATTATGCAGACCCAATATTGTTCTTAAAAACTCAGTGACCAGTTTCATTCGATGCCGCATTCCAACAATCTTCGTCGGCGTTGGCCCTGTCTTAGGATAAACGCGCGAAACGGGAACTTCAACAATCTTGAATCCCAACTTTGGCGCTCGGTAATTCAAGTAAAACTGAAAATTGAAACTGCTCAATTCATTGCGGAGCAGCGCCAACCGCGAATCTTCAAGTAACCCGCGGCTCAGCCCCTTAAAGCCATTCGCAGGGTCAGTGAATCGAAAACCCGATGCCAAACTTATCAAAGGAGCGATAAAGCAACGAATCCCAAGATAGCGATCCATCGGAGTGTTCTCGCACCGTCCGCCCGCTACAAATCGCGACCCCTGTACGAAGTCATAACCCTCATCAAGCAATTCGACAAATCTTGGAATGGCCTCGACGCCATCCTTCCCATTCCCATCAATTGTAATCACCCCTTCGTAGCCCTGTTCCAGAGCATAGCGGATCCCGTGTCGCAGGGCTGCACCAAGACCCCGCTCGCTCGTTACCAACAGGCTTCTCACGCCCAAACTTGACAACCGATCTAGTTCTGTCGAACCGTCTTGGCTGCCACCGTCAGACAGGATTACATCCGCCGGACATCTCGCAGATTGCATGCGCACCAATTGCGCCAAGATAGTTTCGCCTTCATTCAGCACTGGAATCAGTACTGCGTACTTAGTGCACCGCGGATGCAACTCGACCACACGACTTTCGCAAACTTCATTTTCGCAAGTCAAATCGCTACTCACTCGGGAATCACCCCGACCTCGCCGCCACTGCGAGTGCAGAGTCCACGATAGAGCGGGTGATCGGACCATTGCAAGAGCAGTAGTCCCCATTGGCGTAGTAGGCCGCCGAGGAGTAGTTATGCACCGCCAACCCGATTTCTTTAACGTTATTGGCACACTGCATTTGCCGAGCCGCTTCTCTTGCCATCTGCACTGCCGGGAGCAACAACCCCGCAAGTAGTCCAATGATGGAAATCACCACAAGAAGCTCGACGAGCGTAAACGCAAAACGACTTCGGATTCTCAACGTAATTCGCCGCACTTTAAACCTCTCAGAACAAAGGCCTTAACTCAATTTCCGGCTAAATTACCCTTGCGATACCGTATTCCAAAACAGACCAAAACTGCGCCCAAACCGAGGCATATCCACATCCAAAACCCCATTCGAAATGGGACACTCGGTTCGCCCAATCCAAAGTGGGACAACAGGAACTCACTGCGATTGAGCTTGGAGTAGTCTATCCCAATTTCATGCTCAATCTTGGCTCTAATTTCTTTCGTCTCAACATCTGATATTTCCTGCAAGTACCGAAATCTGTGACCAACGGTATAAATTGAGCCAAAGCCAACGGGTTCATTTTTTCAAATTGGCGGATTTTGATTTAGTGTTCGGACAATTGCCCAGCTCTTCGCAGTGTTTTTTGCGGAGTTAGAGACGTTTCGGATTGTTGCGT
>JANODD010000317.1:0-35283 GCA_031412515.1 Planctomycetia bacterium
TGCCGGCGGACTTGCTGCTTCGCTTCTTTCCGTGTTGTTTTCACTAGTCCTTTCGATGCCGGCATACTTGGTCCTCGCGTACGGAATGATTGCCCGTGATTTCCGTACTCCGGATCAGGGAGCCGAGATGGCAAACCCAAGTGCGAAGTCGCCACCGGTGAGTTCAATTAGCGGCAATGCAATTCCAGTTGTTCAGTAACTGTCCACGGAGCGCTTGCAACCATCGTTCTACACGCCTTTATTTTATAAATCACGCGCAGTTCGATTTTCGACGTCAAGCCATAACCAGGCCAAACTGTCGTAGCGATCGCGCATTACCGTGAATGACTGCCAAGTGCGGATGACGCTTCGAACGAACTCGACCCGCATCGATAAACACTTCGCCCACCGCCCGATCGTGGACGCAGTAATTCCAGCGTTGGTCGACGGAGATCCAACGGCTTGGGGAACTATGACAATAGATGTTAAGGGCCATTTGGTCACCCCAATCCAAAGTCCCCCGCAGTTCTGGACCGTTGAGCATCGCTTCGCCTCGCGAAAAATAGGCGTGCATCGTCGCCGCTGAACCCGCCGCAAATCCGCTGTTCAAAAACGGATTGCTTTTCAATAAAGCGAACGCACGCGCTCGCGCGGCTTGATCGCGAATACTCAGCGACCAAGCGGGAATGACCGAGTTGTGCGGATACCCCTTGGGCTCGGCGACGGCCAGCAATTTCTCAGGACTTTTAGCGATCAGTTCCCATAGTGGCTTCAAGGAATCTTGAAACAGAACATCAGCGACGTCCCAATAAGCAACGGGCGTATTTCCTTCAAGTCTGGCAGTCAATCTTGCGAAGTCGTGCAGTCGTCGAACCGGAACCATCAGACCGTTGTTGGGCGCAATCTCCAGTCGAACGTTTGGCAAGCGAGAAAGTGCATTAGCCTCCGAAGGATACAATCCGTAGCCGACTGCAAGTACTCGTTCAGCATTGCCGCTAGCCCGCAGCGTGGCCAGAAAATGATGCTCAAAACGGCGAATGTCACGTCGGTCAAAAGCGGCCAACACACAACCTGGCTTCAAGGTTGACGGTTGGGGTTTCAGATGGCGCGCATAAGCATCCTCCGCATAAGCGATATCGATTCCATTGTGCCGAAGGTCGTGGGCAGCGCACCAGCATTCACACAATCGCTCAGTTGCCCTGAACTGCAAACGCGAGATCACACTTCGCCGCCAAAGCGTAGCACCAAGCGAAACGTGCCCTTCTCGATCGGCGCGGCCTCGATCATTCGAATAGTCCACGCCCACGGCTCCTAACTGTGGATTCCGTCGCAGTTGCAACAATAGCTTAAAAATGCAATCTTGATCCAGCATGACATCATCGTCAACGAACATTAGCCAAGGGGTCGTTCCGTAACGTTTCATTTCGTTGCGAGCACGTGCGATTGTATACCACCGATTGAAATCAGCTGGTTTCGGCTGACCAACATGAGTGTAAAGGCGAACTTCAACGCCGCGTTGGCTTTGGATTGCATCCACAACTTCGCGTTTCGGAACATCGTTTGGACGATGTAATAAAACGACGTCAATGGATTGTGCCATGCGAATCACCTAGAATTCCGACGGCATATCACTGGAATCGCACGAAAGCATTGCAGACGGAATGTCATCTTCTGCGTTGCATGAAAAGAAGCTCTCCAAACCGATGTTCTCTACATCCATCATTTCACGATCAGGTGTCGGCGCAATGATCGAGGCAAAATCAGCATTGTCGCTAACATTACAGGACATCATGGCGGCAGGTCGGGGGGAACTGCCGTAGTGATTGAAACTTCGATCTTGCGGAAGCGGTGGATAGTACTGGGCGCTTTCGCCTGCGGTCATCCCGGCGAGCACTTCCAGCAAAGTTGATCCGGCTTCAAGAACAAAAACAATACCCCTCACTCGTTCTTTACCACGCAAAAACTCAGCGATTTCATCAACCAGTAACCATGTACCCCAATCGTAACTTACTCGAGAAGGATCTTGTGGGATGAAAACAGCTCGGACATTGTCCACCATTACTTTGCGTGAAATGGTCACTTTCGCCGAGGGAAACTCCTTAACAACCAGCATCTCATGTTGTTTTCCACCTTCGATTCCCGATGGTGTGGCCTCCGGTATCAGTGTAATACTGCCCAGCTGTGGGAAGGTGGCGGGAAAAGTGACAGTACCAGCCAGTAGAAGGTGTCGGTAATCATCTCGATTCATGGGGGCAATCCTGGAGATTTGGAGACTTACTTTTGCTCGATTATAGTTCGTGCGATGCGAAATGACATATAAACACGATTATCCGCTGGCGCTTGAAAATCTCGATGTCCTGACCTCGCATCAGAAGGCTGGTGAAGAAAAGATCCCCCACGAATATTCCGATTGCGAGAGATTGGGACGGCACCATTGCCCGCATTGTCAATCCGCACCTCGTCGGGTTTCCACTCATATTTTTCTGAGGCAGCGTCCTGGCACCATTCGAAAGCATTTCCGAGCAAATCAAAGAAACCGAAATCGTTGGGAAGTTTGTGGGCAACGGGGTGAGCGGTTTCGTTAGAGTTTTCAAATGTCCAAGCATAATGCGACAGCAGGTGCCTCGCGAGACCAAAGGGCCGAGTTGTCAGCGTGTTGGCCCGACATGCATATTCAAACTCAGCTTCGGTAACTAAGCGATAACCGCACCGGTCCATGAAGTTTGCCGGCAACTCCATACCCTCATTGATCTGTCCGATCTCTGGATAGCACATCTCCGACTCTGAAATACCCTCCTTTCGGCTAAGTAACCTACAGTACTTCGCAGCGTCGTAAAAGCTAATGCGTATTGCTGGACAATCGTTTGATTTTGCATAGTCGGCATAGGCTAGGTCGCTACCGAAATCAGACAAGAGCTTCTTCACTTGCCCGATCGTGATCTCACGATCCGAAAGAGCGAATGAGTGTTTTAGTCTCACCGGATGAAGCAGTTCTTTTTCACGATCCCGTGCAGGTTCGTTCGCGAATGAACCGTGCAGAGAATGCGTTTGCGGTCGCAGAACAATCATGCGTTGCCCCTCGCACGTCTGCAGTTCATTTGTAGACTCTTGCCACGCTGGAACGTCTATTGCCCATCGAACGCAGACGGCCTCGATCGCTGATCTTAGCCCCGGATCATCTACTGCCTTTGATGACTGCATAACGAAAGCTTGCAATCGTTGAGCTTCTTTGGTGGGTAGCTGATTCCCTGCGTAGAGTGCAAGCGCTTGCGCGCACGCGCGACGCAGTTGCAGTGAATTAGCGGAGTTTTCCAGTTGCTCGGCTAACCAAGTTTGAGGCAGATTGTGACGGCTAAAGGTGTCGATAAGGTTACCTCTCAATTCAGGATTGTCTGATTTAGAGAGCGCGTCCTTCAACCTCGCTCGGTCGTCAAGCATGTAGAGTGCAATGATGCGTCGCGATTGTTTTAAGCAGAACATGGAGTCGGCATCCTGGTCTGCCAAAGGGATCCACCACGTTGAACTATATTGGGGAACGGGATCTTCTCCGACCTGGGATGCATCGATACTAATAGGTCGATAGCCATCTTCGAACAGTCGTCTGCACTCCCGACGATGGTCTTCCTGAGATTGATAGTTCACCCAGTGAGAACGGAAAGGGGCTCCATTCCACCAAATGACCTCGAACCCCCGTCCTTCTGAAGTCGGCGGACGATTGTCCCATTTGGCATGCAAAATGGGGACATATTCGTTTAGTTTTAAAGCCTCCTTGAGATCATCGAGTGGCATGCTCCATTTGTCTTGTGTGATTAACTTATAGCGCAATTTCCAACGAATGGAAGTGTAGCTCGCTTCACCCGAATTGGAGTGAGTTACCAGGTTGCATCGCTGCACGTAATTGTTCCCAATAAATCTTCTCCAACCATCTTGCTCATGCTGACTTTCAGGCACTTCGACATACATGTCTGCATCGAGGACCATGGCGGTGGGCAAACCTTCGCACCAGACGCAGTTGTAAAGTTGTGACTGAAAGCTGTCGAAGCTGTGGGCCGTTACATCACAGGGATAATAACCCATACTTCGATTGATTGAATTTAATTTGCGAAGCTCATCTGCGTTTGCGTCCGTAACAAAACGAGACTTGCGGCCATCGTACACCCACAGACCCATGAGCTTGGATTGGTTGTTATCTTCATAACTTGCAATGGTTACAATGCGATACTTATAATTTTCGAGACTCGAATTAATCGCTTCAAACTTCTGCTTTGAAAGCCGTTGAATAAGTACATTGCATGGACCGATAACGGCGGAACATTCATCCAATAACTCTTGTAGTGCTGTATCCCTTGCGAGGGCTTCCATTGTTGCCGTTTGGTCGGACGGTTCCGTTCCCCACCATTGGTCGACTTTGGATCCTTGACGCCATAAGTCTTTTCGTGGTGTTGAAATCGGCGATTCGTCTGTCAATTGACTAAGCGCGCCCACCACTTCCATCCTGCTAGGCGGATCCTGCATCGAAGCAACGAGTGCCGGTAACTGATCAGGTTGCGCGACTTCGATCAGTTTCACCAAGTCTTTTGGATGATGAGCTGAAAATTTAGCCAACATGTTGGCGATGTTTGTGGCAGAACTTCGGCGAATAGACTCGTCTGCAAACTTGCTTTCTAGAAGCGGAATTAGCGATTCGCGACAATTCACAAATCCGCTTAGCCAGTCGCTAAGCAATAGTGAGTTTTCGTTGCTGAGCAATTCGACCAGTTTTGCAAGATGTTGCTCGGATTGCAGTGGGGAACTGGGTTGCTGTAGCAACGCACAGGCTGCACGAATTCGTTTGGCCGGAGTCGATAGCTCATCTTCCCATGCATGTAGAAGATGTTCGGTCACGAGCAACATTTTGTCCGCTTGAGACGTGCAAAGGAGTACTACATCACTTGGCGGAGTCTTCTCGTCGAGCACAAAATCGGTGATCACTTCGCGACATTTTCTATTTTCGGGAGCGAATACCAGCGAGGCCCGCACTTTCTCCTCGAAATCGGCTGTCTCGTCGACTAGGCAATTGTTTAGCAGCTCTCTAGCGAATGAACTTCCAGCTTGTCGGAGTTCAGAGGCTTTCAAAAGTGCGGGCCCAAAATCCATACTAAGAAAACCTTTAATTCCATCTTGGACTTTTGATTGAGCGATATAATTTTGGCTAAGCAGCCCAATGCCGACCGCAAAAAATACGGCCAGCACAACATACGCTGAAACAATCCCCACCTGGCGCACATGTAAACTGTGGGCGGCATTCATCATTAGCCTTTGTGGCTCTGTCCACATACTTGGCTTAATTCGCCGGCGGAGAGCGACATACTCCGAAAGTGTCGGCAAAGACTGAGGTTTAGGTCGCACATGATAGAGCTCAGCAAACTCTTCCAGTCTAGCTTGAGCTTGACCAGAGCGTGTACCTAAGCCGCGCAGTTCAAGCCATTGATGAATCGGCGTGATGAGAAAATCATGGGTCAATTGATATCCTGTTTCAGAGATAGTTGAATAACTACTCTCTGTGCTGAAGCTATCACCGGAGGATCGATCCGTGGGGGTGATTAGATGCAGCTCATTATCAAGTATTCGTATCAGTTCACGAAACGCACCGTTATCGCCGTAACCGCAAGCCTCCATTAAATCCTGTTCAGTATGCAATGCGCCCTTGATCCGAGAAACCGAATCGGGCAACAAGCGGCGCAGGAGTCTGGATGCGCCTTCAGCGTGGATGCTGTGGCGTCGCTGGGATAAATCTGAATCAAAAGTATCTTCAAGGAAGCGAACGCCGAGTCCAAGCCCGCCGTCTTCAAACGAAATTTCGCGGTTGTTCCAGGGTCTGCTTTTTAGGATTTCCGCCAACAGTGCGAGCTGAACGCAAACGACCCGTCCATCCATCGATAGATAGTTGATGGCGGAGTCCAGAAAGCGATGCTCGACGGCAGTTATCTTTTCAGGATCTGGGCTTAATCGTCCGTAGGCAGCGCCAAACATTGCCAAAACGTTCTTCGCATGACGTTTATCAAAGAGATCAACGACCATGGCGTTTTGGTGCTCTGCGATCGTAAAATCAAGCGACTGCATCAACCTCGTTAAGCCCATCCAGAAGTCATCTCGGACCATCACGATGCACTGGAGGTTCACCCCGTCACACTGGCGCAAGGCAAGTGTCAGTGCTTGCTTTTCTAAGTCCGAGTGAGTGAACAGCCACTGCTCAAGCTGATCAATAAAAACCACTGTTTTACGTTGAGGGTTGCGACGCAACCATGTGAAGGTACGGACTAACTGTTCGCCCACCGATCGATTTGGGTCCAGCACGGGGATATCAATGTGCTGATTGATTAAATCGACAATCGTTTTTTCAGTATCGTTTGCTGTTGCCTCAACATAGACGGAATTCACTCGACCTGAGAGCCGTGGCATGATGCCTGCCCGAACCAGTGATGACTTGCCACAGCCGCTGGGGCCGTAGAGAACACCGACCGGAGGCGAAGACTCCTGATGACTTGGTTCAATAAAGGATTTCCAAAAACGGATAACTTCTGGAATACCATCGCGGTCTCGCGGACCAGGAAGCAAATGCAGGAAGAACTCAGCGTCACGAACGTCGAATGCTCTCAACCCCTTAGGAACGACCTTAATCACTGAATCGGTTGCGGCAGCTGGCTCACGCGCGCCGATGTTACCTTCATGGACAGACATCTCAACGGTGGGTGTTCCCTCTGAGACTACTGGATACTGTGGATGCTGGAAAGATTCAGGAAGCGTAGTGTAGGAACTGGGCAAAGCGTCAATCGGCGTGATTTTTAATTGACCGATCAACTTGCGGAGGTCATCCGCCAACGCAGACGCTTTTCGATAACGATCCTGAACCGATTTAGCGAGGCACTTGAGGCAGATGCGTTCGAGCTCAGGCGGTATCGACTTTCGAAGTAAACGCGGCGGCAACGGTTCTTCAAACTGAATTTTACGAAAGAGGTTTTGTCGATTTGAATTTTGGAATGGTCGCTCACGAACGAGCAACTCGTAAAGCACGACGCCGAGCGAAAAAATATCTGATCGTCCGTCGACACGATGCCCTTCTCCCCGGGCTTGCTCGGGGCTCATGTAAGGCGGCGTGCCAACGTAGGCAATGGCATCGTCATGTGCCGCATCACGGAGCGCCAAGCCAAAATCTGCGATGTACGGAACTCCATTGGCGTCAACGAGCAAATTGGATGGCTTGATGTCCCGATGCACAATCCCTCTACCGTGCGCGTAAGCCAAAGCTTCGGCGATGAGAGCGATCAGTTGCAAGATTTCTGCAATTGTCACTGAATTATTCTGAACCCATTTGCCCAGATGTTGCCCTGCGATGTACTTTGTAACGATGTAGCAAGCATATTTTTCAGTTGAACCTGCATAGTACGCAGGAATAATATTGGGATGGTCCAAAGCCGCAATTGCACGCGCCTCTGCTAGATAGATCGCCGCATACTTCGCTCCCTTGACCATTGCGCGGTGAGGAACTTTCAGGGCGACTTCACGATGCAGCGATTGGTCATAGGCTAAGTAAACAATACCGAATCCACCTCTGCCAATCAGTTGGCGGATACGGAATTGATCTATTTCCTCACCAGCGCTTAGATAGGAAACGCTATCAGACCTTTGCGCTAGATCGCTATCTAAATCTCTTGAGTTGGTGTCAGGAGCGGTGCCAGGGTTGTTGGAGTCAGGATTGTTGGAGTCAGGGTTGTTGGAGTCGCTGCTTTCGTCCGCTTGCATCATCTGTGCTCACAGTAACGTCTACATTGAAGTTAAATCTAATTGCGTCTATATTTTTGCGTATGGTAACCTAAAAGTCGAACGAAAAACGGTGAGTTAAACTTCCTGAGAGCTAAACTACCGACCAGATCTGAGAGATTCCAGGATTTACGAGCGTTGATGTCACGTCATTGGCTCAATGGCAGTAGAGGTAAAACAAATCTGTTGTTCACATGATAGGGTGAAAATCGCGTGTTCGCCGTAATCAAAACCATGCAAACCAACTTGCAGCTTGCCAGTCAATAATTAGAAAAACAAAAGGCATCGGATTGAACTCCGATGCCTTTTATATTTTTTTGATGGTCGAGCAGTCGATTACCACGGGGCTCGCACTGGGTAAACTCCGAACTGGCGTGTGTTGCTTGGCCAGATCGGTGTTCCCAAGAACGCTCCGCCTCCACCAGCGGTTTGGGCTGGTCCGTATTGATGGTAAATCGGAGTCATCGTGTTTTGGCTGACGCCCCACGAGTAATTCTGTTGCATCATCGAGGTTGGTGGAACGACCAATGCGGTTGGTGCTCCGTAAGGCAAGTAATAATAGTTCCCGTGCCAAGGCTGTTGATTTGCAAATCGTTGGGACCAAACCTGCCCCTTGCTGGCCAAACCATGATCGAATACTCGTTCAACGGGTTGAGCGATTCGAGCAGACCGATATTGCGCGGCTGCGGTACCTTGTAACGAAAGGCCAATGACGCATACGACTGCGGCGATTAGCAAGTTCTTCATTTGAGCTCCTTTTGCAAGTGTCATCGCGTATCAATCGTATGTCCGGCCTTCCGGTTCAGGCGATAGTTAACGCGGTAAAGAGAAATTTTTCCAAAGGCTATGGACGCCCGTACGAACTGGTGGCACATAGTAGTGAACGCCGGTTCGATTCAACCCACGACCGTTATCGTAGTAGTTGTGGTAGCGCTCATTATGTAGGTACATCATTTCGTGCGGATACAATGGTTGATAGGTGTAGTAAGTGTGTCCAACGTGTGCTGGCACAGGTACAGGTGAAATGTACATCACTGCGTTGGTTTGATTGGCATTGCCTTGGGTATACTGTTGCGTGAACAACGGTAAGCCGTCTTGGGCTTGAGCGGTGGCGGCGAACTGGGTTAGTCCAGCGAAACCGACAATCGCACCAACAACAGTCGTTTTTAGTAGCTTAATTCCGAAACGCATCGATTGTGCTCCCTTCCTTGGGTCTTCTCAGAAACTCGGCTGATTTCATAAATTAGTAGGCTTCGATCGCTGGGTGTTTTTTTGAGTCCATCTAACAGTCAGCGAATTCTGTGGGTGCTTTGCTTCCGTGCGCGGCGCGATAAATCCGGCTATTTATCCCCTTTGCGTCCCATCGGATCATTCTGCGGCTTTCCCTAACGCTATCTCGTTGCCGTAGAACAACTTCGCCGAACTGAATATCCGAAAAGATCGCGCCAATCCGGTGCCTTGCTTTCGAAATAACGGCCCTGGATTGGCTGATTGACGATCAGGAATACCTCCCTTCGGCCGATCTTCCACCTGCACAGCCTCCCCAAACAGCCGGTCTTGACTGAAAGTCGATTCGCGGGAAAGCTATCAGCCTCTGGAGTGTGGAAACGAAATCGTAATTTTTGCCAGCATTGGATGCAAACTTCAATGCATTTGCGCGGTATTACGATTCGCGAAATTCGCTCCGGAATGACGAAATTGACGAATAGCTAATCCGCTCTGTCGCGGACATGTCACCGTCTGGAAGAGAAACAAGGAGGGGTTCCCCTGTGGCAAAACGCCGTTCGCCTAACGATAACCAAGATAGTAATCTCCAAGCGAACCCCATCGAAGCGGTCTCGTTAAGCCAAGCCGCGCAGGACCGATACCTCAATTACTCGTTATCGGTCATCACTAGCCGAGCTCTTCCTGACGTTCGCGATGGTCTCAAACCGGTTCAGCGTCGCATTCTGTACGCGATGGATCAGCAAGGTTTGAATTTCAACGCCAAGCATCGCAAGTGCGCGTCGGTCGTAGGGGACGTGATGGGTAAGTACCACCCACACGGTGACACAGCGATTTACGATGCCCTTGTGCGAATGGCCCAGCCGTTTTCGCTGCGCATGCCGCTGATTGATGGCAGTGGCAATTTTGGTTCGATCGACGGCGACAATGCGGCTGCAATGCGTTACACCGAGTGCCGCATGTCAGCCCTAGCCTCGGAAGTTCTGACGGACCTCGGCGCGAACATCGTCCCGTTCAAACCGAACTACGATGGCAGTCATCGTGAACCAGTGGTTCTACCGACCCGCGTTCCCAATATGTTGGTCAACGGCGCAACGGGTATCGCAGTTGGAATGGCCACTAACATTCCGCCGCATAACTTGGGTGAAGTTTGCCGTGCGCTGCTCAAGTTGCTCAACGATCCAGAGATCAAAGATTATCAGTTGGTGGCCAATGACGCCGTTCAGGGGCCTGACTTCCCAACGGGCGGTCAACTGATCAATACTAAGGAAGAGCTGCGCGAGATCTACCGTACTGGGCAAGGTTCGCTGAAGATCCGCGGCACGACGAAGTCTGGTGGCGAATCGCGTGGTAGCAAGTTGTTGCACATCATCGCGATTCCTTACGGTGTCAACAAGTCGGTCTTGGTCGAACGCATCGCCGAAATTGTCATCAGTGGCAAGATGCCGTTGATTGAAGACGTTCGTGACGTTTCGACTGAGGACATCCGTATCGACCTGCATTTGCGCAAAGACGCGGACGAAGGCAAAGTGCTGGCGTATCTCTACAAGAACACACCGCTGCAAACCAACTTTGCAGTGAACATCACATGTCTGGTGCCAACAGAGAATCCCGAAGTCGGCGCGCCGCAACGTCTCGGACTGAAGGAAGTCCTTTGGCACTTCTTGCATTTTCGATTGCAAGTTGTCACTGCGCGGTTGCAGCAAGAACTTGACAACCTGCTACGTCGTATGCACATCCTTGAAGGCTTCATGATCGTCTTCGATGCGCTCGATGAGATCATTCGCATCATCCGCAAGTCTGAAGGCAAAGCGGACGCGGCGGACAAGATCATGAAGCGATTTCCAGCCGCCAAAGGTGGGCTCGACGAAGAGCAAACGGACGCGATCCTGGAACTCAAGCTTTACCGATTGGCTCGGCTCGAGATCAATATTATCTCCGAAGAGCTCGAAGAAAAGAAAAAGCGAGCGGCTCAGATTCAAAAGCTGCTCAAAGAAAGCACTGAAGATACGATTTCGTCGGGTCGATGGAAAATTGTTCGAGCCGAGATTGAAGGCTTGATCACGACCTATGGCAAGAGCAAAGAGGGTGTTCGTCGAACTGAGATCATGACGATCGAAGAGGAGCCGGAATACTCGGAAGAAGATTTCATCGTGGCTGAAGACTGCCACGTGTTGTTGTCGACGGATGGTTGGGTCAAGCGTCAGAAACAGATCGCGGATCCGAGCAAGAGCCGACTTCGTGAAGGTGATGGCGCGATGGCTTGTATCGCCGGTTCCACTCGGGCGACAGTTGCTTTATTCTCGTCATTTGGCGTGTGTTACACAGCCAGGTTCATCGACATACCTCCATCGACTGGTTATGGCGAACCAATTCAAAAACTTTTCAAGCTTAAAGACGGTGAACGAATCGTCGCCGCGATCTCGCTTGATTCGCGAGCGATTGGAAACATCGCGCTTAATCCGAAGAAGCCTGATTTGTGTCCGCCGATTCATGGTTTTGCTGCGACAAGCAATGGCTATGCGTTGCGTTTTGGATTGGATCAATTCGTGGAACCATCTACCAGAAGTGGTCGTCGGTTTGCTCGCGTTGCACCGGGGCATGAAGTGATTGATGTCAAAGCCGTCGACGGTAGTGAAACCATCCTTGCGATTTCAGCTGAGTGCCGCGCGATGGTTTGTCCAGCAGTTGAGGTGAATTACTTATCCGGCGCGGGCAAGGGTGTATTGTTGATCAAGCTTGCAAAGACCGACAAATTGCTAGGTTTCAAAGCCTCATCGGCGGATCGAGATCTGCTGGTTGTTGAGACCAATCGTGGAGCTCAGAAGACGATTTCGACAGCCAAGTATCGCGTGACATCGCGTGGTGGTCGCGGTATTGAAGTGCAAAAGAATGGGAAGATATCAGCGGTGGTTAGTGAACCGATCGGTGCTCCAGAACCGCTTCCTGAGAAGTGATTTATGCAGACGAATGAGGCTGGGCATTTTTTGGTTTTGTGTGCCACTGGCTTTCCAAATAGAGTCCGGGTTTGTCCGGACTCTATATGGAAAGGCCAGTGAACCGAAGTTGGTGAGTTTAACTGACGTTACTCAGGCCAATGCCAAAGCTCTCACCGTGATAGTTGTCGAAGTTTAAAACCAAGTTAGTGAGAATCACAACCAAGACATGTACTTACAGTGTAGCGATAACGGTGGTGCAGGCGGTGTGCAACGTTTATTACTTCGGCAACCATTGTGCGAACTGCCCGGCCATCGGAATGACATGATTGATTCGAACTTATAGGCTTCGATACACTGGCAAACCAGTGGCACACCAATTCAAGATACACAAACATCAAACTAGCGCCTTCCGGCTGATAATACAAAATTTCGAGTAAGAGAGAACTATGAGCACAACGACTAATTCCTATAGTGCCGCCGACATTGTCGCTCTCGAAGGCCTTGAACCTGTTCGTAAACGACCAGGCATGTACATCGGCAGCGTGGGCGTTGCAGGCTTGCATCACTTGGTTTGGGAAATTCTTGACAACTCCGTCGACGAAGCGATGAATGGACATGCTACAGAGATCATTGTCACGCTGCATAAAGACGGCCGCACCGTATCGGTGGCTGATAACGGGCGTGGCATTCCTGTTGACAAACATGCCAAGACGGGAAAGAGTGCTTTGGAGATGGTGCTAACGATCCTTCACGCAGGCGGTAAGTTCGAAGGTAAGAACTACAAGACATCCGGCGGGCTTCACGGTGTCGGCGCGTCGGCGGTGAATGCACTTTCAAAGCATTTGATAGCTCTCGTTCGACGTGACGGTGCGCAGTACAAGATGGAGTTTTCGCAGGGCAAGCCCATCTCGAAACTGCAGAAAGCGGCTGGCGCGTTTCGAGGTACGGGTACAACGATCACGTTCACGCCTGATCCAACAATCTTTCCAAAGACTGATTTTGATGCAGAGACCATTCGCCAACGGCTGGAGATCACCAGCTTCTTGCATCGCGGAGTGAAAGTTCTGTTTAACGACGAACAGAACAACAAAAAGGATACTTTCATTCACGAGAACGGCATCGTTGATTACTTGGGAAAAGTCATTCAACAGCGGGCCGCACGACCAACACACGAATCGCCGTTCACCGTTCGCAAGGAAGGTGACGAGCGTATCGAAGTCGCGCTGCAATGGACTGAGTCGACCGACGAGCATGTGAGATCGTATGTAAACGGAATTCCAACGGGCAGCGGCGGGACGCATGAAAACGGCTTTCGCAGCGGTATGGCCAAAGCCGTTCGAAATTTCTTTGAGACACACAACTTGATTCCACGGGGTATCAAAGTCGGGCATGAAGACATCCGTGAGGGAGTTGTCGCGATTCTGTCAGTGTTCATTGGGGACCCGCAGTTTCAGGGGCAAACCAAAGACCGCTTGAACAATCCAGAGATCCAAGCGGCGACGGACAATGCCATTCGCGCATCCCTTGAGCAGTGGCTGAACAACAATCGAACTGTTGCGGAGTCGATTGTGGCGAGAATCATTGCTGCTGCGCGAGCCAGAGCGGCTTCGCGAGCCGCTTCGGAATCGATCTCGCGCAAGACCAGCACGTCGCGAACCATGTTGCCAGGAAAGCTGAGCGATTGTCTTTCAGCGGGGCGCGGCAATTCGGAGATTTTTATTGTTGAAGGTGACTCCGCGGGTGGCAGTGCCAAGCAGGGTCGCGATCGCAACAATCAAGCGATCTTGCCACTGCGTGGAAAAGTTCTGAACACCGAGTCGGTTGCACTTTCAAAAGTGCTCGAGAATAAAGAAATTCTTGACTTGGTCACTGCTCTTGGTTGTGGAATCGGCAAAGACTTGGACGTAGCGAAAATTCGTTATGACCGGGTGATTCTGTTAGCCGATGCGGACTCCGACGGTCATCACATCACGACGCTATTGCTTACCTTTTTCTATCGTCATATGCGACCGTTGATCGCTGATGGCAAGATTTTTATTGCCGTGCCACCGTTGTACCGCATCGATATTGGCAGGGAGACATTTTGGGCACCTGACGAAGACGCTCGGAACAAGATTCTCTCGAATGCCGACAAGCGCTCGAAGCCCGACATCACGCGATTTAAGGGGTTGGGTGAGATGATGCCCAAAGTGCTTTGGGAAACGACTTTGAATCCGGCCACGCGGCGGTTGTTACGAGTCGATATCAATGATCAACTTGAGACAGATCGAGTCATGGCGGATCTTATGGGCCGCGACGCATCGGCTAGGTTCCGTTTTATTATGGACCGGGCAGAAGATGCCAGCGAGATCGACGTGTAGTGTTTTCAGCATAGACGTCTTGAGGGGGAAATGAGCAGGGTAGCTGGTTTCGTGAGAAACTGGATGCGGATGAAAGGTCATCGTTGCACTCCGGTTTCTCACGAAACCAGCTACTAACCAATGGTACTTACATCTTCATTCGTTTGGTGGCTAGAAACTGTTTGAATTTTGGACCGCGTTTCTTCCACCACTTTTCGGAATCTTCTCGGCTCCATGGAAAATGGTCGGACAACAAGTCGAGTTCGTGCAGTAGAGTTGCAACGCTTGAGGGCCTTAATGCGGGGTCCCATGACATGCATTGACTGAGTAAGTCGCTGAATGGAATCGCGTTATGCTTTAAATCGAGTGTTTCAACGCCGATTTGAGGATTCTCCTGCGAATCGGTTGGAGTGACTAGCGGCGGCAGTTCTGCAGTCAACATAAAGTAGAGCAAGCCGCCAATTGAATAGATGTCAACTCGTGGGTCGGCTAACCATGGCGACTGCAAACGCTCCGGCGCCATGAATCGTGGAGTGCCGATGATGATGTTCGTTTGTGAAGTGATATCTGAAATGCCCGGGGCAAACGCTTTCACCAACCCGTAGTCTACCAACTTGATAAAGTCGGGCTCACCGCCGCGATCACAGAGCATTACGTTTTGGGGTTTGATATCGCGATGGACGACGCCTGCTAAATGGGCTTCTCGCAAAGCAAAACAGAGCTGACGGACTAAATAGATACATCGACCGGCCGGTAATGGTCCATCGAACTCGACGAGTTGTCCCACATGCCCGCCGTCAATGTACTCCATTGCGTAGTAGAACAAGCCTTCTTCGTTGCGACCAAAATCGTAGATCGAAATTGTATTCGGATGAGTTAACTGGCTGGCCAATTGGACTTCGCGTTCGAATCGCATCAGGACGCTAAGATCTGCAATATCGCCAGATAAAACTTTGATGGCTGTTGGGCGGCAGAGCAGCGAATGTTCCGCCAAGTAGACTTTTCCCATACCGCCTTCGCCAAGCAACTCTTGCATTTTGTATGGGCCAACGGAACGCAAGCCGCGGGTTGTTCGCCTCGGCCAGCTCACAAATACACCAGTGAGCGTTCCTACACTACAGATCCCTAAGAGTATTGCCAGTGTGCGGTCAACATCGTCTACAAACTTGAAAGCCTCTTGTCGGGGCAACTCAACGACGATTCCTAAACTATCGTGTGGTAGAATTCGCCAGCTCCCGACGACAAGCTGTCCGATGTAGTTTCGATAGCCTACTGAGCTAGTGCCATCATTTCCGTCGGCGACTCCCTGCACGGCCCTCGTGAGTTGCCAACTTGCGGGATGCGTTTTAGGTAAGTCACCGTCGAGCAGACTTTTGCCGGGATCGCGAATCAAGGTACCTTGGATACTCTGTGTATTCTTCGATTCATTCGATTTTGATTCACTGGTCGATCGATCGCGGATCATTTCATTCAGCTGCCGCATCTGCTCCGGAAACCGATTCTGCGATAGCAAATGACCTTTGCAGTCGACTACATAGGTATCAAATGCTTCGGAACTCTCAGTGTTTGAATTCCAAGAGGCGGCAACTTCATCAAAGCTCTTGTTGATGGCGGAAGATTGAATCACTAGCGTCGCGATGATTCCGCCGGCCGCGGTTTTTACAGGACAAAATGCAGTGGCATCATTGCTCGTTAACGGCGGTGGCAAGGTGTATTGACCGGGAACTGGGAGCCTAACAATTGCCTCTCCAGCCGCGGCACGCATTAGGTCTGAGCAACGAAAAGGAGTCCATCCTGGAATTTCTTTTTCGTCGTTGGCAATTTGTGTGCGGCTTATCAACCGCATTTGATTGTCCCAGAGACAGAATGAAGCCGAGCTAGCCAAAGCCCCTTCGATGACTCGTTGGATCTCGTGTGAATCTACATTGGGGTTCTGAAGTTCTTGTTGTAGTTCCTGCTTCGAAGCGATTTCGAGGAGTTTGTTTTTCCAGCCGGAGTACCAACGCTCAAGCTGTGATGCTCTTTGCGAAACTGCGTTGTTTAGTTTTTGCTCAACTAAATTTCTATGATTGTTCTCGACTAGAGCGGACAGGTACATGACCAACGGAAGTACGCCGAGCGCAAGTAGCAGCAGTAGTGCGACAATCGGTAGGTAGGCAATGGCCCGTTGAAAGTATGATTTTCGTAAGCGCGTGGTACTGAGCGTAGAGCGGTTGCGGATTCTGGGTTTTGGCGGTTCGGCCATCAACGAACGGGCGGTGTGAAAATCTAAAAGCGAAGCGACTTCGCGTTGTAATTGCGTATCACCCTCACATAGATTCTTAAGCGTTTTTGCTTGGGCTTCGGGAGGCAATTCAACCAGCTTGCCAAAAATTTCCTTCGCGCGTCGATGCAGGTTGTCGCTCAAGATGCTGAGCCTTCGTCAGTAAACCACCTTCGGAGCCAAGCTTTGGCCATCGTCCAATCAGCTTCGATGGTTCGTTTACTCACAGAAAACTGTTCGGCAATTTCTTCCACCGTCATTCCACCAAAAAACTTCATTTCGACCACTTTGGCTTGCCGCGGATCAAGCTTTCCGAGATCCTCAAGGGCTTCGTCTACGGCTATAACTTGGTCGCTGTCGGTAATACTTACCATATCCCAGTCGTTGAATTCTCGTCGAGCGAATTGCCCGCCGCGCTTCTGACGCTTCCTCGAACGGGCTTGGTCGACGAGTACACGGCGCATCGTCGTGGATGCCAACGCAAAGAAATGGGTTCGAGTCAGTTCTTCGGTTTTCGGCATCCGCAAGAACAATTCGTGAATCATGACCGTCGGCGATAGGGAAATGGTCGCCGGTTCGTCACGGAGATAACCGCTCGCAAGCCTGTGAAGATCATCATACAACTCCGCAACCCAACGGTCCGAGGGAACTCGCTCTGAATCGGGAGGTGGACCGGAAGTTGGCACTGCAATTTGACCCCGAAAGAAAAACAATGAGAAAAACAATAAATTATTCTGCGGGTTTTACTCCAATTTATCGCTTTTATTCGTGAGCGTCCAATTTCTATTTCTACCACACCTCGCAAACCCCACAAGAGTGGCAATGAACGCATTGGTATTAGATCGCCAAATCGACGCACGGAATGTTTGGCAAACCGTTTTTGGAGAAGCCGGAATAACTACCGTTTTTTCCGATTCCTTCGCAAAAGATCTGCTAACGCCGCGGCCCGAGCCTCGAATTTTAATTTTGGATCAAAGTGTGATCGGCAATTCTCTGGATGAGGCCGCCGAAATTTGCAGGCAGTCAAGCTTGGACATCGCTGTGGTGACGGGAACAGAGATTTCCGTCGCGGGTGCCGTTCGGTTGATGAAGTTAGGTGCTGCTTGGGTTTTTCGCAAAGAATTAGATCTTGAGCAGATTCGCGAAGCACTGCCGTTGATTCAAGAAACTGCGTCGAACCTAACTCATCAAATTGCTGAGCTTTGTAGATTGCAGAATCTGTTAAGCCACATTTCTCCTCGCGAACATTCTGTCCTAGAAATGGTCTTGAACGGGGTTTCGAATAAGCAAATTGCAAAACAGCTGGAGGTCAGCGTACGGACGGTTGAGTCGCGGCGAGCAAAGATTTATCGCAAGTGTGACGTAACCAATGTTACAGAGCTGGTTCGATGTGTCGATCGTGCTCACCAATTAAAGAGCCGCTATGGCGACTGCCCGAAGAATTTTAAACACCCCAGCAATGTGGCGGGTAAGTAGACAACAGAATCCCAGTAAAGTAGCTGGTTTCGTGAGAAACCGGGTGAGTAGAAAGGTCATCGGTTCGCTCCGGTTTCTCACGAAACCAGCTACATTTGCTCGCGGACATGCTGAACGGCAAGGTAAGCTCATTAAGGAAACGAGCGAACCGTACGCGAAGTTCGAGACTTCAGATTCTCGACCCCAATATACTTGGCTTGTGGAAACGTTGCATCGAACTTGGTCGCCACTTGCAGGACATCCTGAGCGCGTTTGCCGGCATCTGGATGCGATTTCACGAAGCCCGGTACAAACTGTAGCCAAGGAGCGACTTGATTCTGCTGTTGGTCCCAACTGCTAAGTAATTTCGCCAATTCGCGTGGATCATATCCGGCTTCCATCATCCAACGCGTGGCGTCGTGGTCCGCTTCTGACTCCTGTTCAGGTCGGTTGGGACGTGCTATCAAACTGACCCACATCATTCGATCTTTGAAATCGAGTGGTTGGTTGGCCAGTTTTGATTGCTTGAGCGGAATCAGTTGGTGTCCGCGATCAAGATGACTCAGCTCGTGTGCGAGTACTCCTACCACAGCTGCCTCACTGCCAGCTGACTCAAGAAGGCCGCGAGTGATCAGCAGTCGCCCGCCTGGGATAGAGAATGCATCGGACGATTCATGATCGATCACTCGCACATCCAACTGTTTGTAGCGATCCGCATTGCGCATTTGCGGCTTGAGCGTCTTCAGTAGCTGACGCAGATAAGTTACATCCTTGCCTGTTTGGAAAGCGGTGATCTTGGACTGCTTGAGTTGTTGCAGGTAAGCGTCGAGGATGCGGTGGCCAAATTGGTTCTCATCGCTGACGTTTACTTGGATCTTATCGAGTTGCTCAAGCTGCTCGGGTGAAAGCTTGCCGAACATCGGTGCCATTGGTCCCGAATTTGACGCAAATTGTTCAAACAACTGTTGCAAGGCGTCGCCGGGTTGCGGTGCATTCTGGGCGTTTGCTTCCGATACCAAAACGAAAACCAATGAGATTGTGGAGGCCGCTTTAGATAGTTTGATTCTGAATTCGCTAATGGCGAGCACAGCTCGAGCTCCGCAGTTTAGAATGACGTTGAATGCGACCGTCGTCCCGCTTGGTACATGCCTGATTTCGACGAGGCTGAAGGATTTTGGAAAGCATTTGTAGCTGGTTTCGTGAGAAACCGGGCGCACCGGTGACTTTTGTACTGCGTCCGGTTTCTCACGAAACCAGCTACCCTATTAAGAAAAATGTTTCGCAGTGTTGCCTTTAAGTGTACAAGAAATTCTGAGTTGTTCTATCTTTTCGATCCACATTGACTCCAAGGACTTTAAATATGCCTCGCGCCAAAAATGTACTCGGCACCCCTTTGGAGGACTGCAGTACCGATCCGTTAACTGGTTTCTTTCGCGATGGATGTTGCAACACCGGGCCCGAAGACGTAGGCCTTCATACCTTGTGTGCTGAGATGACAGATGACTTCCTCGCATTTTCCAAGGAGCGAGGAAACGATCTGTCGACACCTAATCCCATGTTTCAATTTCCAGGACTCAAAGCCGGTGATCGCTGGTGCTTGTGCGTTTTGCGTTGGAAGGAAGCCTTTGAAGCCGGTATGGCTCCAGGCGTCAATTTAAATGCCACGCATATGTCTGTCCTAGAGTTTGTTGATTTGGAGCATTTGCAAGAACATGCCGTCCATGATGCCTAGATGTCTTATACCCTGCACATTAGTCTTTTCTGCCCTGGTCGGCGCCGGTGCATTTGTCGCTATCGGAGCCGAGGGACTTGAACGCTTGCAGTACAATCACTCTGGGTTAAAAGTCGATCTTGGCGTCGGCTTATGGGCTTGGCCATTACCATGCGATGCGGATGGTGATGGAGACTTCGATTTGATTGTCTCGTGTCCCGACAAGCCCTCGAACGGTGTGTGGCTATTTGAAAACACAGAGGGTGATACGGCACACACGCCGATGCCAACTTTCAAACCCGCTGTCAAGCTCAGCAGCACGGTTCACTACGTCATGCCAAGTTACGTTGGTGATCAGATGCGAGTGCTGTCGCCGGGCGCGGAGTATACCGATTTTACTCACAGTGGTTTGGTCAATAAGACAACTTTACCGGTCGATGCGAAATTCTATGTACCTACTGGCAAGCAGCCCAAAGGCCCTAAGGTACGCCACAACCAGTGGCGGTATGTCGACTACGACGGTGACACAAATCTGGACTTAATTGTTGGCATCGAAGATTGGAGTTACTACGGTTGGGATGATGCATGGGACAGTCGAGGTGAGTGGGTTAACGGTCGATTGCATGGCTTTGTTTTGTTGTTGCGCAACGAAGCGACGAATGACGCGCCGCGTTATGCATTGCCTGTAAAAGTTGAATCAGCGGGCGTACCGATCGATACGTTTGGTTGTCCGTCACCGAATTTCGAAGACTTTGATGGCGACGGTGATCTGGATCTTATTTGCGGTGAATTTCTTGACGGTTTTACTTACTTTGAAAACACTGGCAGTCGCACGCAACCAAAATATGGCGATGGCGCGAAGCTTGTTCTGGCAAACGGTCAGCCGCTGAAAATGGATCTGCAAATGATCGTGCCAATTGCCTTTGATTGGGATAAAGATGGTGACAAGGATCTGATCGTTGGTGATGAAGATGGCCGCGTTGCGTTGGTCGAAAACACGGGCAAGTTTAATCAGCACGACTTGCCCGTGTTCCTCGCCCCCGTCTACTTTCAGCAGCAGGCCGGCACGTTGAAGTGCGGTGCGCTGGCGACTCCAGTCGGAATCGATTGGGATGGCGATGGCGATATGGATATTTTGAGTGGTAACACAGCGGGTTACATCGAGTACTTTGAGAACTTGAGCGGTGCAAAAGTATCGAGCCCCGAGTGGAATGCACCGCGACGCTTGGAAGTAGGTGGCGACACGTTTCGCATCTATGCGGGTCCCAATGGAAGTATTCAAGGACCGGCCGAGTTCAAGTGGGGTTACACGACCTTTAGTGTTAGCGATTGGGATCAAGATGGACTGCCTGATGTTGTTCTTAATAGCATTCTGGGCGAAGTCGTATGGTTGAAGAATATTGGCACGCGAAGCGAACCGAAACTTGATCTCCCTCGGGCAGTCGAAGTCCAGTGGAACGGTCCACAGCCGTTGTTGGCTTGGGGCTGGAAGAAACCCAAGCTGAACGCTCTGCTTACACAGTGGCGAACGACGCCTGTGGTCTATGATTTCAATGCAGACGGCTTGGTCGATCTCGCGATGCTTGACCACGAAGGCTACTTGAGCTTTTTTGAGCGATTCACTGAACGAGGTGAAATGAAATTGAAACCACCGCAGCGCGTGTTTGTTGACGAACAGGGCGCGCCGTTAAGACTGAACAGCAAATCGGCTGGTGGCAGTGGACGGCGAAAGTTGTGTGTGACCGATTGGAATGGCGACGGCAAGTTCGATTGGTTGCTCAATTCATCCAACGCCGATTTGCATGAGCAGGTCGAACGACGTGATGGAAAGTGGTTTTTTAAAAGTGCCGGCACGCTCGCCAAGCAGAACATCGAGGGCCATGATGTCAGCCCTAGCACAGTTGACTTTGACGGGGACGGGATCCCAGATTTTCTTGGCGGTGCAGAAGATGGTCGGATGTATTTTATGATGAACCCGCGGGTGAAATTGAGGTGAAATCTCATTGAAGTATTGTCACACTTTGGCAGATGGATTTTGGGTTATTGACCAGTTCATGTGACGAATGGGAAGCATGTGAAAAATGAGGTTTGAAGTGCGAGAAGGTGTACCAGCGTAGGAGCTTTACCGCGTCGCAAATCATTGCAGGCTGCATAATCGGCAAGATCGATCCAATTGAGGCTTTGATTCATTAGGCATGGGTGGCACTGACCAGCCTGCAGTATGGGGCAGACCTACGTTCTTATTACGAATGACTCTAATGAAAGCAGCACTTTGCCTTTTGGATCCGGGGGAGAATAATGAGCCTGACGACTTCCAGTACAACTCATATTGACATAGGGCTTGCACCTCTGGCAGTGATTGGCGAAATGGCTTCGCTAATTCGAACTCCAGTCAAGACCGCAACGGTTTTGCATGTCATCAATGGCGAGCACTTTTCAGGTGCAGAACGCGTGCAGCAATTGCTAGGCAAAAGGTTGGAAGAGTTTGGCTTTGATGCGAGATTCGCGTGCGTAAAACCTAATCGCTTTCCGGAACTGTGTGGCTTGAATAAAAAACAGGTCGTTGAGACGGCGATGCGAAGTCGCTTTGATCTGAGTGTTATCTCGAAGTTGACAAATTACGTACGTGAACACTCGGTCGCCCTTCTGCATGCGCACACGCCTCGAACCGCTATGATCACTTCGTTGGTCGCTATGCGGACCGGTTTGCCTTGGGTTTATCATGTCCATAGTCCGACCTCACGCGATAGCACACGCGGCGTGGTCAACCGAGTGAATTCTTGGATCGAATGTTATTCGATACTCAACTGCGACTGCTTGATCACGGTCAGCGCAAGCCTTGCGAAAGAGATGTTGCGACAGGGAGTTGCAGAGCACCAACTGGTGACGGTTCCCAATGGCGTGCCAGCGATCGAACCCATTGATGCGCGCGCTCGACTTGAGGATCGGAACTGGCGATTGGGCATCGTTGCTCTGATGCGGCCTCGCAAAGGAGTGGAAGTGGCACTGCAAGCCATGCAGCGACTTAAGGCCGCCGGACGCTCGGTAACGCTCGAGCTGATCGGTGGATTCGAAACATCGGAGTACCAGCGCCAGATAATGGCGATGGTCGAAGAGTTAAATGTTCAGGATGTTGTTGAATGGACTGGGTTTACGAGCAATGTGCCGGAAGCGATCCGTAAACTCGACGGGCTTGTACTGCCAAGTTTGTTTGGTGAGGGAATGCCGATGGTGGTTTTGGAAGCCCTGTCCGCGGCTGTGCCAGTGGTTGCAACTAGCGTTGAGGGAACACCTGAAGTGGTTCGCGATGGCGTTGAAGGCATGTTGGCTAAACCGGGCAATGTGGAGAGTCTGGTTAGCAAGATTGATGAGCTAATCAGTGATCGCGGTCGCTGGAGCGCGATGAGCGGTTGCGCGCTTGCAAGGCACCGAGCTCATTACAGCGACGCACGCATGGCGGAGGGTGTGGCAGCGGCTTATGAGCGGGTACTTGGCGTGCATAAACGGTAGTCTTCTGAACGGAGCGCGGACGTCCGTCCGTGGTCCTCGGGCTTGGAAGCCCAAGCTACGTTTACGGCTAGCTTTTCTTGGCTTGATGTCGCAAAATGCGCGAAACGGCAATTGATTCAATCATTCAACATGCGAAAGGAATCTATGGACTCTCAAGAATCTGCTGAAAAGGCTGCTCCAGTACAGCCGAAACCGCTTAATAAAATCCAACGCCGAATCTTGGGAGTGTTGATTGAGAAAGCTCGTACGACTCCCGACGCGTATCCGCTTTCATTGGCCGGCCTGGTAGCTGGTGCGAATCAGAAAAGCAATCGCAGTCCGCTGATGAACCTTTCGCCAGAGCAGATCGAAGATGAACTGATTGAAATGCGTACGTTAGGACTCGCGGCTGAGATTCAGGGAAGCGGGCGGGTTTCTCGTTATCGTCACTTCGGCTACGACTATATGGGCGTCAAAGGCTCTGAAGCGGCTGTCATGACAGAGTTATTGCTCCGCGGCGAGCAGACAGCGGGAGATCTACGGGTTCGCGCAAGCCGCTTTGACCAGATACCGGACTTGCCAGCATTGAATGAAATCCTGCGATCACTGATGGCTAAAGGACTTGTGATCTCTTTGACTCCCCCTGGGCGTGGGCAGGTCTTTAGCCACAATCTTTATCAACCGGAGGAATTAACGAAACTTAAGAATAAGTTTGTGGGTGCTACTGGTGACAGCGACGAAAACGCGGACGAGAATGAAAGTACGTCGACGGCGCGTTCATCGCGGAGCGGCGGAGAAGTGGCTGCACTTCAAGCTGAAGTCGAAGAGCTTCGAGGGTTGCTGGCTGCGTTAGAAGAACGAGTTACGCGTTTGGAGAGTTGAGTGTCGTCTGCGATTATGTTAACACGACTGAAGGCTCTAACGTTGCTCTCCGAGTGTACGGGTGACGATATTTGGTCGGTTGAGCACTGTCGATTGCGTGGTGTTCCGGAAGCGTGGATCGAGGAACTGGTCGATTGTTACGAGTCCGGTTTTGAGCGGTCGAGTCAGACGATCTTCGTACGCGACGCGGTCGTTAATCAGTATCACGGGATATGCGATATTGACTTGGCGGTGAAGCTCGGTGAATTTCTGGGCGTCGATGTCACTTCGCTGGATTCGCACTCTGCTACGCGGGCTCGGTTGGTGCTTGCCATTCGTCACGCGATTGAAGAAGAGTAACAGCGTGGAATGGGAGAAGGATGCTGACCTATGATGTCAGAAAGGTTAGATCTGTTGCACCGTTCGTCGACAAAGGGAACCGTGAGCCGTGAGCCGTCGGCGCTAGCCGCAGGTGAACGAAGTAGGGCGATTTGATTGTTCCGACGTCTAACCAGGGACGTTGTTCCCTCATGGTCCGTTCGCTCAAACTGGACTATTGGTCATGAACGATGAGCGCTCCGTTCACCCGCGGCTAGCGCCGACGGCTCACTGATTCAGCTGTTCGAATTACACAGCTAACTACACGCTGATTCGAAACAGATCTGTTCCACTGTTGCTTCTAAGTTGACGAATGCTTTTAAGTTGACGAACTGTTTACGCCGAGACCGGCTCGGCAGAACCTCTTTCTCCCGTTACATAAACCACTAGAAAGATGAGAAGCGGACGAGTCGAAACTCGCCCGCTTTCGGGAGCAGGTCTGTGTTTGCGAAAGACGCAGTCCAATTAATATTCGATGCTAACAACTTCTCCGCCAGCGGCAGTACCCAAGTAATTCCAATTGAGGTAGTCAATTGAATTGGAAATAAACGATACGTGTCCATCGCAGAATACGGTTTGTACACCGCCGGTGTGTAAGCTTCGCGCACCCATCATGCGCGGAGCGATTGCAGTGGTTGATGTTGTGCAGGGCATTCTTGGATTGGTCAGCAGTGAGGTGCAATTACCGCCCGTGATCACATCGGGTGAACTCGAGTTAGGCGAAAGATAGGTCACGATGCCCGCTGCGCCACCCCACCAAGTGAAGCCGCGAAGGTCGGTGCCTCGGCCCTGCAGTACTTCAGCCGCCATGATGGTGCCGCTTGTTCCATCGGTGATCACTGCCAGCGATTGGTGCTTACCATAAAAGCGGGTGAAGGCCGCTGCCTCTCCCGCATTGACAGGGCCGTCATCCGAAGTAGACCCAGTGTAGCCCGCGAACGGCGCACCAAGAAAATTGACTACCGGAGTGGTAGGAATGGAAGTTTGGAAATAACTGGTATTTCCATAATTCACCGCGTAGTTATGGCTTGTGATCGCGGGCGACCCAATTGGAGCGTTTGGAGTATCGCTTGGGCAGGTCAGCGTCGCTATACGAGTACTGACAACAGGTCGGTTGTTCGTTCCGCTGTAGCGAATGCCGGTGTGATCCGCACCGCCATAGTTTTGATAAAGGTTGTAGAGGTTGGATTGTTCCATGTAAGGAAGCACTGCCAATTGCCAAGTTCCCCAGCAACATCCAAAACGACCAACTCCTCCTGGGAGTTTTTTGTAGGTACTTTCGTAGTTGAGGCACGCCAAGCCCAACTGCTTTAGATTATTGGAGCACTGCATCCGCCGAGCAGCTTCGCGGGCCGCTTGGACTGCGGGAAGCAGTAGTCCAACGAGAATACCGATGATAGCGATTACTACCAGCAGCTCAACTAACGTAAACCCTTGCTTTTTAGAACTCATCAAAAAATCCTCCGTCAAACCGTATTTGAAAACGAAAAAACGACACGTCGAAAACTCTGTAATTACTTAATATCCCAATCGAAAACGTTTGGCGGTGTGTCTTTGACTTCCACTTCCTGTTTCGATGCGGTGTTGTAAGCAGCTGGTATCCGATCCTTGGAAACATAATTGCCCGATGGTCCAGGCATTCCGTCGGGGTTGCTCGGGTCGATGTTGTCACCCGAGCTGATGATCACTTGATACTTGCCAGGCGTCAGTCCCATCTCAGCCAAGATCTTGTACTCACCATTTTCAATGGCTGCGCCTTCCTTAGTTGTTGGAACACCTTCTTTGCCGCCGCCAAGGGGATTGAAAGTGATCGTTCCATGGTCTAGTGGTGCACCCTTGAAGAGGACTTTTCCAGAAACCTCACGGCGTGGATTGCTAGGACTACAGCCAGTAATAGCCAGCAGAAATAAGCATGCAAATGACAGAAATAAAAAGCGGGGGCTTACGATCATGTAATTGTCCTAATCGAATAGTTAACAGTTCAGGGGAAGTAGTCAACATAGCGTTACCCCACGTGGGGCGCAAATATTTTGACCAACTGGGTGGCGAATGCTCGCCGCGTACCAGTTGAAATGCACTTACCCCGTCCGAACCGCAAAGCATCTGATGTACCGTTGCCAAATCAGATTTGAGGCATATTGTCTAGAAAGTTACCAGCAAGATAAGCAATGGCTATGTGAGTCGCCTTAAGTTGCAAGCTTGGTTTACAGATAGCCAGTATTAGACGGCTATTTATCTAAAATATCTTAAGAATTGGTAAACCAATTTGAAGGGCCAAGCACTGCACATAGGCAGGTGCTTATTTTGTAGGCGAGTTTAACTGGAACTTAATGTTGTCAGTGGTTGTTGAATCACTAGTTGCGGACTTTTAACGCTTCAGGATTTTCTAGAACTAAGTAGTGACCGTGGTCGGCGGTGAGTATCACAAGCGTATCATCCCAACCGCCGTTGTGTTCGATCCATTCGGTCATCTTTTTGAAAGCGGCATCGCCGCTGAGGACAGCTCCAATTGAGTTGTCGATGTTGTTTGAGTGGTTGGCCCAATCAACGTCTCCAGCTTCAACCATCAACCACCATTTATCCGAGCGTGTTTGCAGAACTTGGGCAGCCGCGAGGGCCATTTCACTCAAGTTGACATTTTCGGAAAGGTCTTCAGGCGAGTATTTTTCTGCTTTAGCCGCTTCGGCATTGCCGACGCTCAGTACAGGATCAAAACCCCCATCGGCAGTTTGAAAAGGCAAGTGGCCGCCCGCAACACCAAAGTATCCGAACAGTCGCTTCTTTTCGGAGATGGCTGATTTGACGGCACTATCAAGCACATTCGTACCGGTCTTGCCCGAGGTCCGCTGGGCGATGACATACTTCCCGCCGTGGGTTGTGTCGATTGCCGCCAGGTCGTCATCGGTCAAATACCGATTGCCGACGACAAAGTTCTCGCCTTGCGGGCCATCCTTATCTTTAGTGATTCCAAAACCTCCGCCGATCAATACGTCGACGCCCGGTAGTCCGCCTGGATGAAAAACAGAGGGTCTTCCGATTAAATCGCGAGTCAGGTCTTGGTAGTCATCACGATGAACATTGTTGGCATACGCGCAGGCAGGAGTCGCGTGGCTGATCGGAACGCTGGTGACGACCCCAATTGCAAAGCCTTGCTCTTGTAGAGCTCGGGCAATGGGCAGCACTTCACGCCCTTTGTCATCGACGTTAATGGCATCGTTGTAGGTTTTGATGCCGCTGCACATAGAAGTGGCCGATGAGGCCGAATCGGTATAAGCGTGCTTTAAAGTATCGCTGGTCGAGATCGGGTACTTGGCGTCGGTAATGGGTCCCCAGGGCGCCGGTCCACACAAGGCGGCGCTGTAGCCACCGAGAATTTGGCCGGGGCTTGTGATGATTTGTTTGTCGACATTAATGTTTGTTCCTTCGTCATGAGGACTGGTGACAAAGTAACCGAAGTCGGTTTTCACACTGCGATAGTCTTGGAATGCAAGCCCCTTACCGCGTCCAGTGTCATATTGGACGGCGCCTGATTTATTGATCGCGGCGGCGCGAGTGGTATGCCAGTCCATCCCGTCAAACACAAACAAGATAATACGTTTCTTGCCCGACTCAGCTGCCCATTTTTGCAGCCGGAATATATCAGTTTGGTCAAAGTATTGGGCCTGAGGATTGACGGTTTCGGTAGGGAGAAAACCGTACAATTTCTCGATCGCTTCGGCGCTCCTGTAGATACTTCTTTCTCCCGCAACGCGGCTAAAATCGCCGCCGAAAACATAAGCGGGGATCAATCGGTTGCTGTGCGATGTCCAGCTCGAGTACTTTTCAGGATTCGGCCCCCAATGTCCCCAATCGCTGGTGTTTGTGGTGGCGGCTTGCGTTTGTAAAGCGGCGATTGGGTCGGGCGTTTGTGAACGCAGGTCAACGGAGCCGAAAGGAATGACCAAGAGGGCGATTGATATGAGTTTTTGCATCGGGTTAATTTAAGGCGGGTTTAGATGAAGTTGGCGGGAGAGGGCGAGGTTTCCTTGTTTAATGTTAGGCAGGGACGGCAGAATTGCTATACCATCGAAGAAGTTTCGCAGCATTCCTCATTGCCAGTTTAGGGGCTGCCGCTTTAGAATTATGGGCTTCTGAATTTGCCAGCCTCACGTCGCATCTGGCAAATGCGACCCACTCCGTTGCCTGCATACTGATCGGTTAATCATGTTCGAATCACTGCAAGAAGGACTCCAATCGGCCTTCAAATCCCTGCGTGGCAAAGGCAAATTGACGGAAGCCAATATGCGAGATGGGCTGCAATTGGTCGAACAAGCGATGATTGAGGCTGATGTAAGCTATTCAGTCATCCAAGACTTTATGGGGCAAGTGACCGAGCGGGCGGTGGGGCAAAAGGTGCTTCTTTCGCTTAAGCCGCAGGAAGAACTGATCAACATTGTTTATGAACAGTTGGTCAGCATCCTCGGACCAGTCGATGTATCGATTCCGCTGAAAAAGGATGGCGTGACCATTCTGATGATGTGCGGTCTGCAAGGCTCGGGGAAAACGACCACCTGCGGTAAGCTCGCGCAACTGCTCAAGGAGCAGAACGTCAAAGCACTATTGGTTGCCGCTGATTTGCAGCGTCCTGCTGCGATTGAGCAATTGCACGTGATCGGTCGACAACTGGATGTGCCCGTCTACAGCGATTTGGCATCGAAGGATCCGGTCAAAGTCTGCCGTGCAGGGATTGCTAAAGCTGCTGAATTGGGGGCTTCGCTGGTCATTCTCGACACCGCTGGCCGCCTGGCGATTGATGAAGAGCTGATGCAGCAGTTGGCTGAAATCGACCGAAAAGTAAACCCGGATCAGGTTTACTTAGTGGTGGACGGCATGACAGGCCAGGACGCTGTCAATTCGGCCTCGGCTTTCAATGAAGCCTTGGAGCTCGACGGCGTCATCATGACGAAGCTTGACGGCGATGCCCGCGGTGGGGCCTTGTTAAGCGTCAAGCACGTTACTCAAGTGCCGATCAAATTTATCGGAACCGGCGAGCACTTGGACGCCCTCGAACCATTCCGTCCTGAAGGTATGGCGAGCCGGATTTTGGAGATGGGGGACATTGTCGCTGTCGCCCGCGAAGCTCATCGAATGATTGATGACAAAGAACGCCAAAAACTCGAAGAGCGGATGGCTTCGGGCCAGTTTACACTTGAAGATTTTCGCGGTGTGCTGGAAAAGATCGCCAAGCCCGGCCTGATGCAGAAAATGATGGGGCTGATGCCGGGTATGGGTGACTTTAAGAAAATGATGGATGGGTCAGATACCGACGGCGAAGTTCGCAAAATGCTCGGCATGATCGACTCGATGACACTTGCAGAACGGCGCAATCCAAAAATCATCGATATGCAGCGTCGCAACCGCATTTCTAAGGGTGCTGGCGTCCAACCGCAGGCTATTAGCGGACTTATCAAGCAGTTTTCCATCATGGCTCCTATGATGCAAATGGCGGCAGGTAGCGGAGTGAAGGACCGAATGCAGTTGATGGAGCAGATGAAACAGAGCATGATGAACGACCCAACGATGGGCGGCCTGCGAACAAAAAAAACGACTGGTAAGAAATTGAGCCCAAAAGAGCGGGAACGCTTGCAGAAAGAGCGAGAAAAGAAGCTTCGGCAGATGAAACGAAAGAAATAGTGATCTCGAAAGCAGCCTATTTTGGCTGACGTACGAGAAAGTTACGCAAAATCCAAAATGTCGCCTCCCCATAAAGGCGCTTTTGATATAAAACATGCACTTGGTTCAGATAAAGTTCCGTAGGAGATTGTTGTGGCAGTCCGTATTCGAATGAAAATGATGGGACGTAAAGCACGCCCATTTTTCCGCCTTTGTGTCTGTGATGCTCGTCGTCCGCGCGATGGTAAAGTGATCGAAGAACTCGGTATTTACGACCCTATGGTCCGCGACACCGACGCTCGAGCCATCCTCAAGGGTGAACGCATCGATTATTGGATGAGCGTTGGCGCGTTGCCCACTGACAAAGCCGCTATCTTGATTAAGAAGTACGGCACCAATGGCACGCATCTAGAGAAACAGAAGCAGGCTCTCGAAGCTATTAAAGGCAAGCGGACATCGCACGTTGCGCAAGCAGCAGCGGCGAGCGAGTAAGTTTTCGCTGTGGGTTTGAGACTATACATAATACAAATCGCAGGCCGTTTCGGTCTGCGATTTTTTTGTATCTAGGTGGCTTGCAAAGCCCGACGCTGTATTCGTGGGTCGCTCCTGCCGAATGCGAACATTCGCTGTCAACTAGCTCTGGTATGTTGCGCGTATTGATCTGTGTTCCACTGGCTTGCCCCACAAAGTCTGGATTTATGATGGACTATCCGGGGCACGGCCAGTGAAACGGAGTAGGCGACAATCACTGCCGTAAACGGGGCCAACGCTAACACACGTTCCGTGAAAGCTGTCGAAGCTTAGACGCAAGTAAAATGCCAACCATTCCAATACATGCAACATCGCGGTGGTGGATCTCTGTGTAGTAAGCGCCGCTGAGTGCGACGTTGATTACTTTGGTGACCATTGTGCGAGGTGGCTACGCATCGGAATGAAATGTTTTTATTCAAACTCATACGCTTCGGTACACTGGCCTTTCCCCAACGCTTCCGGATTCCCGGATGCGATGGGGAAAGCCAGTGGCACACGAAATCGAAATGCGCAACCTCAAAGGCTTGCGCGTACGGCTGAATGCTCGAATACGAAAAACAAGGCGGTGTCAAGAATTTTTCGAGAGAGCCTATTTGTCGGATGTCTGCTTGTTCGTTGCCTTCAATTGCTCACGCAGTTCCTTGATCTCGGCTCGCAAGGATTCGACCTGGGACTTGAGCTCTTTGACTTCTGCGGGCATAGCAGCTGCGGCTTGAGCCCATTTGGAGGATTGCTCGGCACGGGCGGCAATTTCTTTTGCCATCGAACTGACTTTTTCCGCCATTTCTTTGTCCATGACTCCCTTGATGTCAACGTTTCCGTTGGGAGCGATCAATGCAATTCTCTGCCTTAACTCGGCGAATCGATCTTTGCCTTGTTTCGCATCATCATTCATCTTTGCATCCTTTTCGCCGCCCACTCGGCGACTTTCTACAGTGACCTTCCCTTTTTTATCGAGCATTTCCGTGACGATCTTGCGAACGTCCTCCGGCATCTCATCCATTTTGTCGCTCGAGTATTCCTTCGACTCGCCATCCTTAACAACGATGATCTTGGCGGGTGCGTCCCCTTCTCGATTTACGGTGACGTCAAGGTTTTTTCCATCTACCGATTTATGAACCTCCATTCGGGCGGTTACTTTTGCATCGCCGGGAACTTTGGCAGGCGCGCCGAAGCGAAGGATTCGCACATCCGAATTTGCACCGTGCAGCCGCTCAACTATTTTTTCAATCTCTTGAGGCGACTTGTCGTTTAGGTCGAAGGAAAGTTCCAGTCCTCCTTTCGTATCGTCGGTTAGCAATCCAATTCCCTCAGTGTTGACAGTGACGTTCATTCTTCCAGCCGGACGCTCGACTGGAGTGAGATCAATCGTTTTCGATTCACCCTTGCGCAAAATCTTCAGCTTCAAGGTCGGCGTTTTGCCCTTTTCGTCAGTTTTTACCTTCAACATTTGAGCCAGGAGGGTCTTGGGGTCTTTCAGAGCTTCGTCATCAATCGCAACGACAATGTCACCACTCTCGATCCCTGCTTTACTAGCAGGACTATTCGGATGGACAGAATCGACCAATACACCATCGCTCGACCCAATGTACTTTGCTAGATCACCTTCGACCGGCTTGAGCGCAATCCCAAGCCAAAACTTTGGGGCAGCGCTTTGTTCTGAGTGGCTCGCCGCATCATCCGTATCACTGCTAATAAAGACAGCGATTTCCTGCTCCTGGTTGCTTCTGTCGGCTTGCATCGCTTGCAAGCGATTTTCAACGCATGTCACGGCAGCCCAAAGGGCACTAGTAGTAATCCAAAATCTAAAGGGACTCAACCGCATTTTCATTCCTCCGTTGTACTCTTACTTGCATTTCTAAAGCGAAATTGAATTCGAACGACGTATTAAGTGTTGCCGGACTTAGTTTTTTGTCGCTGCGATTCACTCAGTAGCTCCTGACCGTCCCGGGGCTAATGATCATCTGTTGAACTGGAACGACTGCGCGCGAGCCGTCATTTAAGGTTGTGGTGAGAAGCGTGTCGTATGTTTCAACGCGAATCCTCCCACTGCGTTCTAATTCGCGAATTGGGTCAGGAATGCCTCGGTCAAAAGATCCAGGGCGATCGAGGAAAAATTCAGGGTCTGCTTTGGAACTCGACTGTGGTTGCGTGGTGGTTGAATTCTGCGCGAAAGAGCCTAATTTGGCTTCTGATTCTGTCCGTTCACGTTCCGCCAAAACCTCAGCCCCCAACCAACCCACAGTAAAGCTGACAAGCAACAAGGCCGCGGTCGACAACGCCGCTCTAAATCGGCTGCTCCATACATGCTCAATTTGCAACGAAGTGAAGTCGTTCTCTTGCGATGCTATGACAGAAGTGGCGGTTTCATTGGACGATTCGTCGGGGCAATAGCCTTGAGACCAATTAATTGTGCCCTTGGCCAATTTTTGCAAGTCGCTTCGCAGAGCTTGTTCTTCTAGAAACGCTAGTGCACAGTCTCGCCACTTAGCGGGTTCTGCGTCGAGTGCACGCAGCGCCGCGCGATAGCGTTCGCCGGTCAATTGACCCGACACAAGTTCATCGATTAAGGCTTCATCCACCAGCAGGTTTTCGATTTTTAGCAAACTATCTTTCATCACAACCTCTACAAACAATTGCGATCATTCTGTGTTTAACAACTTCTCTCGCAGCAGCCCTCGCGCACGATGCAATCGCGACTGCACGGAGCTCGCCGTTACCCCTATCCGTTGAGCAATTTCTCCATAGGACAATCCATCGACGTACTTCAGCATCAACAACTGGCGATCGCGTTCTGACATGCAACCCATCGCCAATTGAACTTCTTTTTGACGTTCGAGGCTGATTAACCAGTCGAGCGGTTCGCGCGTCCGGCTGACTGAATCCGTTTCAGGAGAAAGTTTTGCGGCGTTTTCGATCAGACGCTTGCGCCGTCCGGCTTTGCGTCGAAAAAGCATCATCTGCCGCAGCGCGACGCGATACAGCCAAGGTGCCACTCGCTCAACCGGTTCACGTTTGGCCGACTGAGTCGCGGCAGCGATCGCCACCTCCTGCATCACTTCTTCAACTTCGTGTGCGCAGCCCAACCTTGCTAGCAGCGTAGTACGCAGCCAAGCCTGATGCTCGGGAAAAGCTTCTAATGGGTCACACACGTTGGCGGCCGTCATGATGGTCGTTTTTAAATCCCTAGTTTCGCCCTTTGTTAGGTTGCCCAAGCCGAAGTGTTGTTGCTAAATTTTACGCGACAGCGGCTCATGAGGTTAAATTAGCCTTTTTGGTGGTAAGAGTCTCCTCGAAGTAGTTGATCTCCGGCATAAGAGGTCGGGCTTGGCGAATGGCAAAATCTGTCCACAATGGCGTTTGTTAGTAAGCACGAAATGCCAATGTTCGACCCTCTCATCCAATTCTGGAAAGTTTTTTTCGATGAACCTGCAGCGATCTGATTTTGGCAAGACAGCCGACGGCCAAGCAATATCACTTTTTACACTGACCAATAGCTCTGGCAATAGTATTGCCGTAACTGACTATGGCGCGATTCTTGTTAGTGTCAATGTTCCGGATCGAAGTGGTCAATTGGCCAATGTTAATCTGGGGTACGCGACGTTGGACGGTTATCTCGCTCGTCATCCGTATTTCGGTTCTACCGTTGGGCGGTTTTGTAATCGGATCGCCACCGGCAAATTTAATTTAGACGGAAAGACTTATAACCTCGCGATTAACAACGGACCGAATCACCTTCACGGCGGAATTGTCGGCTTTGACAGATTGTTCTGGTGCAGCAGCGAACTAAAAACGGACACTGCTTTCGGAATGCGATTTCAACTTCGCAGCCCCGATGGCCAAGAGGGCTACCCTGGCAACCTCGATGTGGTCGCTGATTACCTTTGGAATGACGCCAATGAGTTGACGTTCGTCTTCCGCGCGACCACTGATGCGCCGACTGTCGTCAATTTGACCAATCATTCTTATTGGAATCTTGCCGGTGCGACGTCTGGCAACGTCCTCGAACATCAATTGCAGTTGAATTGTGGTCGCTTTCTTGCGGTCGACGACACGTTGATTCCAACTGGCCAGTTGTCAGACGTTGCTGGAACGCCGCTGGATTTTCGCCAAATGCACCCGCTTGGAGATCGGATTGCGCAGCTGCCGACGACCAAGGGTTACGATCATTGTTTTGTCGTTGATGGGCAAGCCGGACACCTGAGACGCGCTGGATTGGCGCTGGATCCCAAAAGCGGCCGCACGATGGAAGTGCTCACAACACAGCCTGGAATGCAGTTATACACAGGGAATCATCTCGAAGGCGAGTTTGTTCAGCACGGCGGATTCTGCTTAGAGACGCAGCATTATCCTGACGCGCCGAACCAGCCTAAGTTTCCCACAACGCGACTCAATCCTGGCGAGCAGTTTGAGCAGACGACCGTTCATCGCTTTGGAGTCAACGCGGGGTAAGCATTTCGTGCGAGCATCGGAAGCTGGTTTCGTGAGAAACCGGGCGCGCTAGTGAACTTTCTAATGCGGCCGGTTTCTCAGTGGGTAAAGCAGTGGCCGGGTTATTCCGGCCACCACCTCCCCGTTGTCGCGATGGGGTTAATTCCCCATATTTACCGTCGTGCGGCTTTCCCGCAACGGGCGACCCCCAAATCATTGCCTCGCTTGTCA
>JANODD010000318.1:0-10636 GCA_031412515.1 Planctomycetia bacterium
ACTTAAACTCGGACGTGCTCTGTACTAGCATTCCATTGCTCCATTGAAGAAATTTCAACCAACAGCCTGCAGTGGAACGGAAACCGCCAATTTTTACTAGTACAAAATATTTGAAATTGCTATTTGTCGCACAGCCCAGGCGGAGCCTCGAGGACAGTGCATTCCAAGGCGGAGCCTTGGAACGAGGTGGTCGCCCGGTGGCGTTCAGCGAGAAGTGTCGATTTTTGCTGTAGATGGCTCCGTCCCTTGCCAGCTTGCAGGCTGTTGCCTTAGCAGAAATTACGTTTCGTTCCCCTGCAAGCTTGTCTGCGGACAAACCAGCAGGGAGTACGGAGAATACGGTAAGGCTTGGCGACGACATGCTCTTGTTCCCGGATACTTAGAAATCCAGTTGGCAGCGGATGCCAAAACCATCTGTCTGTGACGCAATAAAATTGTTCGAAAGAATGTTTCCATTGGCTGTTGGACGTGCATCGGTCCATGAGTGAACATGATTGAAAACGCACTTGCAGTATGGATTCACATACCAGTTTAAACCTGTGGTCATGTTTTGCATGTTGCCACCGATGATCTGTTTATCCGTCAAATCAAGATAGGACCAACGGGCTGCGATTTCCCACGCACCGCGACCACAACCTGTTTTTGTAAGACTATTGAACGGCGTCACGCGATCGATCGCCCCGGCCTTTCGATCATAGGGGCGATGCTCGCCGGTGAGAAACCAACCAACTTGCGAGTAAGCACCATATAGAAATGAATTGCCGACAGTGGATGTATCGACAAAACTTCCCATGGCTTCTGTTTGCCAGGATAAAGGCCCACGAACCAATAACGCTTCCGTGCCGACTGTCTGTGCCAAACTTGTTCCGGCTATTGTGCCAGTGTCTACGAAGAACGGTGTACCATTCGCGACGCTCGGAACCGGCTGGCCGCTCGTACCGATCGCTCCGCCCGGTGGCACGGCAAACTCACCGACAAACAATTCAGGAATGCTTCGGTAGCGAACTGCATCTCTCGGTGGCGCATTCAGGAAATAACCAGCGCCCACGTGTAAATAGTCTTCGCCTTTAGGTCCGTCATACCATAGCAAGTGAGTAAGCCGAGCGGCTGCTCCGTTGCCACCATCGGTACTCAGCGAACCACCAAACTGATCCTGCCCAGTCCGAAAGTAGGAAGCCGCCCAAGTCCAGTTGAGATCATCCGAGTTGTTGTAAAAGCCTGCTCCAATGTGGCGGAACGGAACGAATGCTTGGAAGAGAGACGAACGTTCCATGAAGGTCGTATAACGGAAACTGCTGACCGTTTCCAAACCAAAAGGTTGCTTCCACTGGCCAACACGCACTGTACCAAGCGGTCCAACATCCTTGAAGTCTGCCCAAAGGTCAGTAAAAGTTGGGCGACCAAAGAACCCGAAGTCAAACTGCATGAAGTAATCCATGCGGTCGGTGACGGATCCTTTCGCACCTAAGCGAGCCCGCCTGAAATCAGCTCCGTCTTCAATCGGTCCATAAGTCGCGCGGCTCGCATCGGTTTGACTAAATGCAACGGCATCTGCTTGAAACACCCCCGAAAGCGTAACACTTGGGAGTTTGGGTTTTTCAGCAGGCTTGGGTTCGGAAAGTTTTTTAACTTCCATTTCCGTGGTGGCGGCCTTTCCTTCGAGCGCCTTCAAGCGCGCGGTAAGCTCTTCATAGGTCGGTGGCTCGTCTGAGTCTGCTTTAGGCGCGTCAACAACCTGAGGCGTTGGCGACTGGTAGAAATTGGTGTAAGTCTCTTGCGCCAGGGTCTGCTGGGCGAGTAGTACAATTAAGAAAAATCCAGCAAATCGATTCCATTCGAAACGCATAGTTAGCCACCATCCACAGGGTTAGTCTGGCATGCCGTTTAAGTCTCAGTTCCTTTAACAAATCGTCATCATTCTGCTCACAGTCCTCCCGAGCGTCCGATTCGATCCTAACTTGTGTTGCAAGCATTGGATACAGCAACGTTTAGGTTGACATTGCTATATGATCTGCGGCGTGCAAGGTCTGGACTGGCGTTGGCGAGGAGCCCAACGCAGGCAGGCCAAAAAATCATGGGTGATCTTTACGATCGTTTGCCGCTTGCGGAACTTCGCCATTGTTGCTGGAAGTGTCAGGATCCGCTTCGCTGAAGTTCTCGCTAATGTTTTCTCGGTGTCGGCGCAGTTCAATGGCGGCATGGTAGCGACTGGCAACGCTTGACTGCGGAGCGATCCCGCCACCTACAATCAGTGTTGTCAGCAGCAACACCGAAACTCGCTCGGGCCATCGTGCACTCAGGGACGTATGAGTCGATGGTCGTCGACCTGTGAAGATCCTGAAGTACGCATGCAAAATGGCAATACCATTGAGCGCAGCAGCTATAACAACCGCAGATCCAACCTGCGGATAAACTTCAACTGCACCTTCGACCAGCAATTCAATCGCAATAAAGCCAATGGTGCCTGGGAACCCGATAGCCGCGAGCCCAGTTAGCAGGAAAAAGCCTGCCATCGACGGCATCTGATCGTATAGTCCGTGGTAATCGGTCAGCGAAACTCTTCCGATTCGCGACTCAATCGACCGCAGCGTTAGTCCAAATCCCGTCAGCGATAGCCCTACGCTCAGCCATACACAAAGCGCGCCGGTCAACCCAATAGGTGTGACCAGTTCGAGTCCAACAAGTACAAGCGATGCGTTACTGAGGAATAAATAGCAAAAGAAACGACGCGCTTCCGATTGAACGAGGGCCATGCCGGAGGCATAAATGGCAGTAACAAGTGAGAGCAAGGCGATCCAGTGCAGTGCCCAATCCGGTGCAACCGGTAGCACAAGTCGCATTACTGCAAAGGCTCCGGTCAGCGGTGTTACAAATAAAATCGCCGTGCCAAAGGAGGCTTTCTCAAACAGGTCAGTCATCCAACAGTGCACAGGCGCAATTCCGCTTCGCAAGAGCGTTGCAGCTGTTAGCAAAGCGCCAGCCACTAAAGCAGGCTCATTCGGCGAGGCTCGAAACTGTAACAGACCATAGCCAACGGAAAGCAAAAGCACAAACAAGCCCATATGCAGTGAAAAAACTCGTGTACAGCGATTGCGAGCTCGTAGCTCAAGCCATGGTGGAACCGTGGCTAGGGATAGCAAGGCGACGAGCACCCAGGACGAGCGGCAACTGAATGTTGCCAACAAAATTGATTCAGACAACAGCGCAAGCGGGAACGAGAACCGTTGGATTTTGGTCCGAAGCGTAGCGAGCATGGTGACCAAATAGACGACCGTCGCAAGCGGTAGCAGAGGCGCACTCAATTCGTCAACAACGAAGATGTCTTGACTGAAGAAAAAAGTAACCAAGTCCCAATGATCGCGGGCTTCGAACGATTGAAGCAGACTAAAATCAACAAATTCACCTACCGCGAACACGAGAGCAAGCGTGGATACAAGTATCGCACACACTCGCGCCTTGAGGCCGTCACGTACCGAGTACGCGATAATCGCTCCGAACAGTGGAGTGATGATTGCGGCTTCTAGCCAAGGGAAGTGTAGTTCAGGCATGACAGTTTATTCAGTTCGTGTTGAGTTCGTGTTGAGTAGTCGCTCCCGTCGGGGTAATTCCGCTGCTCACCCCTTGAAGCCTTTATTGCTAGGCTGTTAATTTTGCGATGTGCGTTGCTTAACTGCTGGGGGAGCAGGTTCTGCAAAACTTTCTGGATGCAATTGGATCTTGTCTGACTCTCGAGAGGGCTCAGCCGATAGCCAGTCCGTCCAGCGTCGCTCTTGACGATCCGCCCAGCGAAACGCCAAGACAAACGGCCTCACTATCCAGTTGTCAAGCGTGGCATCCATGTATCCACGTTCAAACCCAAAGCGATAAAACCAAAGTTGGATACTTTTAGGGAGCCAACCCGCAACTCTCGACGGCTGGCGGCTCCAGCGACCACCAATGGCGTTCTCCATTGCGTGATAGTCAGAGAGCAATGTCGGGGCACGCAACAGTTGCAAAGTTCGCATGCAGGCGTGCCCCACGATGTGAATCAAGGCCAGGTAGTAAAAACCAAGTCCGATTTCGACGACGATAATACCGACTTGCGAAAGTGATGCGTAGGCCAGCGAACTTTTAACGTCGCTTTGTACCCGGCTCATGACAGAGCCCGCAATCGCAGAAATCGCACCAACGACGACTACGATCCACCGGAGCAACTGCGATGCCTCAAGAACGGGACTCACGCGAAGGAGCAAGTAGGTACCGAGGTGAACAGACAGCGAACCATAGAAAACGGCACTCGAAGGAGTGGGCCCCTCCATCGCACGTGGCAACCAACCTGAGAAAGGAACCAACGCAGATTTTCCGGAGGCAGCGAGTAACAGCAGCAAGCCGACGATCAGTGCATTAGTTGAACTCAGTTGAGCTGTGCCACCGGGCCAAGGTTCGCTACCAACAAGTGAGGCAAAATCACCTTCGCCGGTCAAGTGGTGCATGGTCAAGGCGCCGATCAGAAAAGCCGCATCGGCAAGTCGATAAACCGACCAAACCCGTTGACCATTTCTTACTGGACTTTCCCGTTCATGAAAGTAAGCAACCAATAAGGCAGAGGACAGGCCAACCATTTCCCATCCAAAAAACAAGGTTTCAATAGTGCCTGCTACTGACGACAAAACCATGCCGGCTAGGAAAATCGCATATAGTAAGAAGAAGCGATTGTAACCGGGCTCGCGGTGCAAATAGCGTCGCGTGAACGCGCCTACGACACCGCACAGGACCAGCGATAGCAACAAAAACGGTACGCTCAATCGGTCGAAAATGAACTTCAAGTGAAAATGAAAGTGCTGCTGCGGAATGGATACCCAATCGCCAACATCTACGGAGACGAAGCGCGAGTCCGTTGCAACCATAAGCACAAGAATCGCAATGGCTGGAATCAACGAAAATGCGACAGTAACTTGTGTTAGTCTGGAAACGAAAGATTCACTAAGTCGAATGCCAAACAGCGATGATAGGGCCATGCAGGCGAGTAGTATCAGCGGGGAAACGACGGTGGTGATTCCTAACAGATAAAGCATCGATTCGAGGTTCATAATGTGGCTCCGCCGCGGCTGGTCGCTACTTTTCCGCCGCTTCGTGCATCACGGATGGAAGCAAAATCGAGATGCCCTCGGAATCCGCGAAACCAATCTATTGATGAAGCGACTATCGGAAGCTCATTGGTGCAGTTCTCGTAGGGCTCGAATTCTCCGTCGCGATAAACCAGAATTTCAGATGTCGCACTGTCGAGGACGGCCAACTGCACCCATCTGCGGACGACTAAACTTTCGATCGCTGGGTTGGCATAAATGATGCGTTTCATGATCGCAGGATTCGTCTGTATCAAGAACAGAATTCTCATTGGTTCGTGAATTTCAACCATTTGCGCCGAAAGACCTGGTCGCAAATCGCTCGCCGCGCCAGTCATCACACCAGCCAGAGCAGTAATGTTGTGCGGTAACTTTGAACCGCATCCATATCCTTCGGGATCGACGGTTGAAAAATAGTACTCGAGACTGATGCCGCCACATACAGGTATGGCCGCCTGTAGGATACGTTCGACGATCTTGCCGTCCGGCGTATCGATGCTCGGATCATAGGACGTTAGAAATACGCGCCGATCAAGGAACAAACCGCGACTCCATTCTCGTTGCCCTACGAAACACATGGCATTGGTCGCGTGATTATACTCGGGGCGCGCTTGCGACAGGTCTTCGGACCGCTCTTCGACATGCTGAAGGGCTTCGGCGGGAGTCAAACTGAGAGGAGCGGATTCGAATCTTCGCGCTCGCTCAAGAGCATTGCGCTGCCGTGCTTCATGGATGCTTGCTTCCATCTCGCGAAATAGCTTGCGATGCGAGTGCGGAAGTTGATCCAGGTCGTAGTACTCAACTCGGTCATTGCAAGTGTTGTGATAGCCGCCAATAAACCGAACTCCGTCCGGAATATCAATGCCTGCAGCGCTTACCAGTTTCCTAACTTGCAAGTCGTTGGCCATCCATGCGAAAGCCCGTGCGTTGGGACCTCCGCGACCGCCGCTACATGCTCCGCAGTTGTAAGCGGACTCATGAGGGTTGTTCAGACTGCTTGATCCATGGCCCAAAAACAAAACGATGGGTGAAAAGTTTTTGACCAAACCGATATCTTGCAGTATTCGAACTACGATTCCCCCCATCTCCGTGACCGTGTATCCCAGTGACTCAGATTCGGGGCCAGGGGCTGGCGTCTCGCGTTGAAGATGGAGTTCCGTCGCTGGTGGGCTAACGAACCCACCCAGCGATCTGCGAATGCGGGCGGTGATGTGAGGTGCCAAAATACGAGCGACGAGCGGAAATGTGGCCAGCGAACCAAACACACCAGTAATCAATCCGCCGACAATTGTTCGGGAGCCTGAATGTACACGCTGCGATAACTGGCCAATCAGCCGGCGACGCTGAGATCGTTTTTCGTTTTCTTCAACCGCCGAAAATACCGGCTCTTCAATTACGTAATGCTTGGGCACCATATTGATTGGACATAACGGTCGATAGTGTGCCTCTGCCGCGCCTCGGTAGTACATGACCACTGCAAAGAAACCCGCCGCACCAAAGGTCTCGCATTCAGGAGCCATTTCTTCGAGATGGCGGCGAAATGATTCCTCTCGATCATCAATGCAAGTAATCACTTGGAATGAAGCGGGTGCCTTGGGCAAGTTATCGCCGAACTGCAGTCGTCTTGCAGCGTGAATCTTAACGGCATCTAGAGCGGCAATACGGTATTTACGTTCATAGGCGAGGTGCAATATGCGGCGGCGCTCGAGACTATTGAAATCAGTGACTTCGGACGCAAGCTGCTTCCACTGAAAAGTGTTTAGACCTTGTAACTGGTCTGGAGTATATCCGCACGCTTGAGCAATCTGAAAAATCGCGAATGCGGTACTGCTGCTCGACTCGTATTGTTCTCGACAACACCGCGCTGCGGCAGCTCGTACCTCCGTCAAGTCAGTGACGCCCAATGTTTCCCGGGCGAGAAACGCGATGGCATATCGATCAAGCATAAGGCGGACTGCTAGAAAATCAACCAATGTGCCAGGTTTGGCTGGCCGAGGCGTCCAGGGCGCACAGGACTCCATTTGCCAAACCATTCCTGCCCAACCTCGGAGAGCCAACAGCGTGGACTCGACAAAGCTCTGGCGTTCTTTCGTATCCACACCAAGCTGATCGAGCGAATCGCGGATCGATTCATAGGGATCTACTTTTCGCGAACGCAATCGCCGCAGTTCGGCACTCAACCCCTTCATCCAGCCTGGAAGTGCAGCCGCTCGTGTTCCGTAAAGATCAATGAATGATTGCAAAAAACCATCATCCCGTGAAGGCATCTCCCACGCGGCAAATCCTTGGTCAAGATAAGCTGCCGTGAATCGAATAAGAACATCGTTAACCAAAGTGTCAGGATCGGCCCCGATTGCTCTAGCCAATAGAACACGATGTCTGCCAAGCGCCGGAACTTGGCGAACGTCGGTCGTGACTTTATCCTCGCCAGCCCGCAGCATATGATCACGACAGGTCCGCCAGAGGCAGTGGAGCGTGTAAGCTTCCCAGTTTGCCTCAGACCATCGAGCAGATGATTCAATCGCAAATTCCTGTAAATCATCCGAGCTGAATTTCACAATCTTTAAGAGCGGAGTGGCCGTCAGTTGCGCTTTCACCAAGCTCCGCGTCGTCGCAATCACCTTTTGCGCCACGCTGCTTGGTACCTCATCACGAAAACGCCATAGCGCGTCCGACTCAGCCAGCATCCATTGAAGCTCGCGATCTGGTAAGCTGTTCATCGGAAACCGCAACATCGCTAGCCGCAGTGCGTAGCGGGTACTGGAGTTCGCAACGAGCCGATCAGACTCGTCACCCAAGTCCTCTCTAAGAACCGCTTCGACATCCTCCATCCGGATACGCCCGCGACTCATTTCTTCGCGATATCTTTCCTCGGAAAAATACGGCTCGCAACCGAACACGTGCAACCCAGCTAGAACACCCTCTTCAAAAACGAGGTCTTCGAAGGCATGCAGCGTGTTGTGGTGGACAAAGACCTTTATCGGTCCCTGTGAAGGTAAGAAGTGGATGGCATGATCAATGAAGCTGCGGATCTGTTCAGTTTCGGAGAGCTCTGCGGTCGCTCGGGTCGAATGGCTCATAGCGGCAACACCGTATCCGTCGAATCGACTAGTACTTGGTATGGAAATTGACTTCTACGGTTTCACAACAGACTGAAACGTGGTTGCTAGGCGCAATCTCATCAGAAATGTACTTGAGAACTTGCTCCGCGATCACCGATTTGGTGATCACTTCGAGGCGAATTTGCTCGACCGGTACACGCGCGGCTTGCGTCAACCCAGTTCGTCCCAGCCCGCGACAAGGCATCACCGTGTAACCGCTTACACCAATCGCTATGACGCGATCGACAATCGCATCCTCAAGCTTCGGGTCCGTTACGATCGTAATCCGACGCAGCGCCGTCAGGCCCTGCTTTCGCGACGCCATCGGGTGTGATGACATCGGTATATGTGCGTCCAAACCTCGAACTTCCAGCGTCAACTGGTTTTGCTCAAAGTCCATTTGCAGCTCGTGAAGCTTCTCCATCACGCTGTGGTCAACCAGTTTGGCAGCCGACAGGTCGACGATGACGTTGTTGCGACCCACTAGACCAAGCTGTTCTATTTGGCGACGGAACGGGATAAAGTTAGAAAAGACGGCAGAACCGCGTGCCGTGATCAAAACGGTGTTCTCCCCTAGTTCTTCTATTTCAAGATACGGTAAGAAAATGGATGATAGAGGAAGTCCGTTGTACATATGTATCGACAATTTTACAGCAATGCCAATTCCAATTCCTACCAGCAAGTCCGTTGCGAGTACCCCGACCATCGTCGAAACGAAAATGATCAGTTGCTCGCGCCCAGTCTTGTAAACATTGATAAACTCCAGCGGCGAAGCCAAACGGAATCCTGTGTATACGAGCATCGCGGCCAACGCTGCGAGCGGTACGCGATGGATAAGTCCCGGTAACAGCGCCACAAATGCAAGCAGCAACACCCCATGCCAGAAGTTCGCGAACCGTGTTCTCGCTCCATTATCAATGTTGGCTTTGCTACGAACGATCTCAGAAATCATTGGCAATCCACCGATCATCGCAACCGCTGAATTGGCGATGCCAACCGCAACCAAATCGCGGTTCAGGTTTGTTTTGCGACGCCAAGGATCGATCATGTCAATCGCCTTGGCACTCAGCATCGATTCCAGGGAACCAATCAGTGAAAACATCACGATCCACTGCAGCGAAATCAAGAAGTACTTTGAATCGGTCAGAGCCGAGAAATCAGGGAACGCCATCGCGGTAATTAGATTGTTGGGAACCGCTACTAGAAATTGTTCGCCAAGGGGGTAATCATGTCCCAAAAATGAATAGCTGTGTTGGTGCGATAGATCGAAATACTGCCCCATTGGTATCGCAACAATAAGTACTAACAACTGGGCTGGTATCGACTTGATCAGTTTATTCTTGGTGTGCGATTTCCAATAACCAAATCCAAAGAGTATGCAGAGACTTACGATGCCAATAATGGCGATGTCAGGGTTCGCATGATAGAGCTTCTCAGGGAGTTCGCGGAGAATTTCAAGCGGTTCACCTTTCGCGGACTGACCGACTGCGACCGGCAACTGCTTGAGCATGATGATAACGCCAATTGCCGCTAACATTCCGTGCACTACCGCAGTTGGAAAGAAATCGCCAAGCACGCCCGCACGCACGATTCCAAAAATGATTTGAATAACGCCCGCAGCTACTGCCACGGCAAGGGTTAAGCGATACGCCTGAAAATCTGCTGCCGGATCAACGCCTCCGGTGTATCCAAAGGCAGTGACAGCACCAACGACGATCACGATCATACCGGCCGCTGGTCCCTTGATCGTCAGCTCCGAGTTGCTCATGAAAATCGTAAGTATCGAACCCACAATCGCCGTAAACACACCTGCGATCGCTGGGAATCCCGATGCAAGCGAAATTCCTAAGCACAGTGGAAGTGCGATTAGAAAAACGAGAAGACCAGAGATGAAATCGTAGCGAAAGTACTTTACGAAACCTGCGGGATTACCCACCGGAGTAATTTCATCGGTGCTATGAGCATTGTGTTGAGTGTCAGACATGGGATCATTTACTGCTAGAGCCGTTTTTGAATTCAGTAAAATACGTGTTCGCGCATCGGTACTTCGATTACAAAACTACGCGGGATTTCGTAGCTGCCTAACGACTAGGGTGGTTGCTGCCTCGGGCGGCTTGCAAAGAGATCAGCTTGAAAATTGCCGAATTAGCAAGTTAGCAATATGGAGGTCCGCGCTGAAGATTTGCAGACGGGATCGCCGCAATCGTGTGCACACAATAGAAAACTTGGAGTTCTTGCCAAGTTTGAGAGGTAGGGTGCTCGACGACTTGATTATGAAGAGCGACGTCGAACTGAAGAGCGTTAGATCGATCGTCGTCGACTTCCAAAACGCGTTCTTCGGCACAAACTGCCGAATCTCTAACCGTCGAAAGAGAATTGAGCAAATTGCCGCCTAACAACAACCCGGTTAAACACCAAGCTATTATAAAG